>CALWJG010000014.1 GCA_944380945.1 uncultured Agathobaculum sp.
GTGAAATACTGCGCATAGGCTGTGTTGGCCTGTCCCTGCCCGAACACGTTCTGCCGGTCGAATGTCTGCTTGTTGTTGATCCTCATGCTGAAAACCTGACTTTCCCCTTGGATTTTCCGAAGCGCCCGACGCCCCGCTCTGACAGGCTGCGGCGGCGTTTCCTTTTCTTATAGTATACCGCCTGCGCCGCACGATGTAAAATACCTGCTGTTTATCATGTGTTATGCTTTTTCCGTATAGCTGAGCGGCGTGCGGCCAGACAAAAAAAGACGCGGATGCGTCCCGTCCGAAAACGGGGCGCATCCGCGCCGAAAACCAATCTCTGTTTCTGATGCTTTCCGCTCACCGGCGCGACACGCCGTAGATCACGAAAAAGCCGGCGACCAGCGTCACCGCGCACACCGGCCACTGACCCAGCGGCGGCACGCCCGGGAACACCTCCAGCACGGACGCGATCATAAATCCGAGGATGATCAGATAGGTCGCGCGCGGATGGTCGGACATCAGGCGGTCGAGCAGCTTGGTGGTCAGCACGATGCCGATGCACAGGCCGATGAACAGCGGCAGCAGGAACAGGATGTCCAGCGTGCTGATCGCGGCCATGGTCTTGTCATACAGGCCGAGCATGAGCAGCAGATACGAGACGCTGATGCCCGGCAGCACGAGCGCCGCCGCCGCGATCACGCCTGCGATCAGCAGCAGCGCCAGCTGCGCCGCGCCGCTCGTCTCCTCCACGCCGAAGCCCGCAGGCGCCATGCCGATCAGCGCCACCGCCGCCATGCCGATCAGGATGTAGACCGGCACATGCCAGGACAGGCCGGACAGCTTTGCCTTCTGATAGATCATCGGCACGCAGCCCGCGACTGCACCGATGAAAAAGAACTGGGTCGGATACGGGAAGATCTCCAGCAGGCGCAGCAGCGGCCGCGCGATGAGCAGCATGCCCAGCCCCGCGCCCAGACAGAACCAGAGGAGGAACAGAAAATACCGCTTCATATCCCGGCGGAAATTGCTGACCGCCAGAATGAGCTTGTCGTAGATCCCCATCATCATCGCCATCGAGCCGCCGCTCACGCCGGGGATCAGCATGGTGCCCCCGATCACAGCGCCCTTGGCCGCGGTCACAAGAATATCCTTCATCGATCGTTTTGCTCCTTTATCAAGGCGTTGCGCTTTGCACAGACAAACGGACGGCGTCAATCCGGCCGCTCTTTTTTCTTGCGCAGGATGGCATATTCGTCCGCCGCGAACGGCAGCGGCACATGCACCCGCATCTGCGGTACGTTGAACAGCGGCAGCGCCTGCTCCTCGTCATCCACAATGCCCTGCGCGCGGAACACATAGGGCGCCTTGCCCGGCTGGAGCAGCTCGAGCTCCTCGCCGTCAAAAATGCGGTTTTTGAGCGCGAATACCGCGCGGCCCGCCGCATCCCGTCCCGCCGGCATGCCGACGACCTCATACGCGCGGATATACTGGCTGTCGCCGTAGTGCTGGCCGTTTTCCCCGCTGCCGAAATAGAAGCCCGTGTAATACTCGCGGTGGCTGACCTTGTCCACCTCGTCCCGGCAGAACGGCGGCAGGACATAGCCCGCAGGGTCTGCGCGGTATGCGTCGATCGCCGCGCGGTATGCGCCGGTCACGCAGGCGGCATAGTAGGCGGTCTTGTTGCGCCCCTCGATCTTGAACGAGTCCACGCCCGCCTGCACCAGCTCCGGGATGTGCTCGATCATGCACAGGTCCTTGGAGTTGTACAGATAGGTGCCGCGCGCGTCCTCCTCGACCGGATAGTATTCGCCCGGCCGTTTTTCCTCCATCAGCGCGTAGTTCCAGCGGCAGGGCTGCGCGCACGCGCCGTGGTTGGCGTCCCGCCCGGTCATATACTGCGAGATCAGGCAGCGCCCGGAATACGAAATACACATCGCGCCGTGCACGAACGCCTCGATCTCGAGCGTTTTTGGCGTTTTCGCGCGGATCTCCGCGATCTCCTCAAGCGACAGCTCGCGCGCGAGCACGATGCGCTCCGCGCCGAGGTCGGCCCAGAAGTTCGCGGCCTCGTGATTGAGGATGCTGGTCTGGGTCGAGATGTGCAGCGGCACGCGGGGCGCATGCTTGTGCGCCAGACGGATCACGCCCACATCGGCCACGATCAGCGCGTCCGCGCCCGCGTCCTGCAGCAGCTCCAGATACGCCGGCAGCGCGGGCAGATCGCGGCAGGAGGGCATGATGTTGACCGTGATATAGCATTTGACCCCGCGCACGTGCGCCCAGGCGATGCCCTCGCGCAGCGCGGTATCGTCAAAATTGGCGGCAGCGGCCCGCATACCGAACCGCTGTCCCGCCAGATATACGGCGTCCGCGCCATAGGCCGCGGCAAACCGCAGTTTTTCCAGATCGCCCGCCGGAGCGAGCAGCTCGGGCCGGTTATTCACCGCCGCCCTCTGCCGGCGCAGCATCCGCAGCGTTTTCTGCCGCCGCGGCCTCCGCAGCCGCCTGCGCCTGTGCTGCATCCGAGGTCGCGATGTTCGCCTGATGCTCGTCATAGCTGTTGGCGAACAGGTGCGTGCCGTCCGGCATCGCAACGTAATAGTAGTAGTTGTGCTCCTCCGGATGCGCCGCCGCATACAGGGACGCATAGCCCGGGTTGCAGATCGGTCCGGGCGGCAGGCCCTCATGGTTGTACAGGTTGTAGGGCGAATCCGACTGCAGATCCTGCTCGCTCAGCGTGCCGCCCGTACGGCCCAGACCGTAGAGCACGGAGGCGTCCACCTGCAGGTACGGGAACTCGCCGGGGTTGTTCAGACGGTTGTAGATGACGCCCGCGATGGTCGCGCGCTCGCTGTCCGCCTGCGCCTCGCGCTCGATGAGCGAGGCGATGGTCACGATGTCGTGCATCGAGCGGCCCAGCGCTTCCGCGCCCGCCTGGATCTCCTCGTCATACTTATCGTCAAAGTTGTTGAGCATGGTGTTGATCGTGTTGCGCACGGTCGAATTGCCCTTGTAGATCTCATAGGTGTCCGGGAACAGGTAGCCCTCGAGCCAGCCCTGCTCCGCCGGCAGCTCGCTCTGCAGGAAATCATGCTTGAACGCATAGGTGTTCA
This sequence comes from uncultured Agathobaculum sp., assembly GCA_944380945.1. GTDB lineage: Bacteria > Bacillota > Clostridia > Oscillospirales > Butyricicoccaceae > Agathobaculum. Next base: position 3,099 of record CALWJG010000014.1, read on the forward strand.
GTTCCTCGTCCAGCGCGTCCTCGGTGCAGACGTGCTCATCGAGCAGCACCTGCTTGATCTGCGCGATGTTATAGCCCTCGGGGATGGTGATGGTCGTGGTCTCCGTGCTCGACATATTGACCAACGAATCGATGATCTGGCCGTAGTCCATATTCGGGTTGAGCTCGTAGCTGCCCGCCAGCACGCCCTGATTGTCCCCCTTGAGGCGGACATAGAACTTGAAGATCGTGCCGTAGCTGATGATGCCCTCGCGGTCCAGCTGGTCCGCCATCGAGATCAGATCGGTGTTTTCGGTCACCGTGATCTCCTTGACCGCATTGTCCTTGACAAAGGCAAACACGTCGTTTGCGATAAAGATCGCGGTCAGCGACAGGATGATCGAAATACCCAGCACCGCGATCACATACACCACCGTGCCTGCGCAGCCGCTGTTCTTGATGCGGCGGCTGCGGCGGTGGCGCTTGGGCTTGTGCTCGCCGTCCGCCGGCGCGGCATCCCCCGCGTCCTCCGGGGTGGGCGGCACGGGATTGGCGGCGTCGTCCGCGGTGAGCGGCGCGGCGTTCTCCGCGCCCTCCGGTGCGGGCGGCACGGGATTCCCCGCATCTTCGAGAGACGGCGGCGTCGGGATGCGCCGGGTCTCCTGATTGATGTTGTTATCCATATTTTCCATTGTTCCACCTCTCAGGTACATTTTTCGTTATAAGAACCAGTCCAGTATCAGTCTGGCGACAAACGCCAGCGCAAAGGCCAGCACGCCCGGGCTGCGCACCAGCAGCCACAGATCGTACCATCCCGCGCTTTTCTCAAAGTGCGGCACCATGCCCTTGGACAGCGTGCCCTCCAGCGCGCGCAGCGACAGATACAGGAGGAGCAGCAGCGCCAGACCGTTGAACGCCGCGAAGTAATTCCAGATGCCGAACGCGGCATAGGTGTCCGTGATCCAGAGCACGAACATGTAATACAGGTTGTTAGCCGCATGGGCCAGCACAGCCGGCCAGATGCTGCCGAAAACAAAGGTCAGATAGGCATATACGATGCCGGCCAGCAGGGGGCCGGCGAAATTCATCAGGCTGCCGTGCAGCATGGCGAAGGCCAGACCGCTGAACAGCAGGATCGCCGAGGTGCCCACCTGCCCTTCCTGTACGCGCTGCAGCGCGCCGCGCAGGTAAAATTCCTCCGCCACAGAGGACAGCGCCACCACGATCAGCAGCCGCGACAGGAAGCCCATGCCGGTCTGCGGGGCGTCCAGCGCGGTCGCGGACAGATCCGCCCCCGCCAGCCCTGCCAGCTGATAGATCAGCAGGTTGAGGAAGAGCGACAGCACCGCGACCGTCAGTCCCGCCTTGACCGCAAAGCCCACTGCCCCGCGGGGCAGCTGCCGGAACCGGAGCCGCTTTTGCAGCGGCTTGCGGTCGGGCATGGCGGCGGCCGCCATGGCAAACGGGACCGCAAAGGAGATCAGCTCCGCCAGTGCGATCAGAGGCGCGCCGCCGCCCAGATGCGCCGCCAGCCGTCCCGTGCCCGTCAGCAGGCAGAAGCAGACGAACAGCGACAGGCCGGGCAGCAGCGCCAGCTTATTGTTCCGCATCCGTGCGCAGCACCTGCCTTTCTGTAATGATCCAGCCGCAGCGCCGGTCAAACGGCCCGCGCGGCAGGCGGTCCGCCAACCGCGCCTCAGTGCACAGCGCCGCCGCAGGCGCAGCCGTCTGCGCCAGATAGCGGTCGTAATACCCGCCGCCGTAACCCAGCCGGTAGCCCTGCCGGTCGCACGCGAGCGCGGGGACCAGAATCAGTTCCAGCGCCGACGGGGCGGCCAGCGCCCCCGTCTCCGGCGGCTCCAAAATGCCATGCTTCCCCGGCTGCAGCTCGTCAAGCGACGCGATGTGGCGGGCGCTCATGTATCCCTGCGCGCCGCACAGCGGCACGCAGACGGTTTTGCCCTCGTCCAGCGCCTGCCGGATGATCGCATGGGTATCGATCTCCTGCGGCGTGGACACATAGACAAAAAGGCTCTGTGCCTGCCGGTAAAGCCCGCTTGCGAGCACCTGCGCGGTGATGCGCCGGTCGGTCTCACGTTTCGCCGCCGCATCCTGCGCCGCGCGCTGCGCGAGCAGGCGCCGCCGCAGCTGCTGCTTATCTTCTGACATTGTGTACGACTTCCGCCGCGATCCGGCGCGCCTTTTCCTCGCCGCACAGCGCGGAGACCAGCGCACAGCCAAAATCGAGCGCGCCGCCCACGCCGCAGGCGGTGATCAGGCGGCCGTCGACCACGCAGGTGCGGTCGAGCGGGGTCGCGCCCGTCATGCCGGCCTCCATGCCCGGATAGCAGGTCGCCTTGCGCCCCTTGAGCAGGCCCATGCCGCCCAGGATGACCGAGGGGGCCGCGCAGATCGCCGCGACATACTTGCCCTCGTCATAGCACTTGCGCACCGCGTCGGTCACGCGCTTGTCGGCGTAGAGGTTGTTCGTACCGGGCATGCCGCCCGGCAGCACGATCATGTCCGCCTTGTCCCAATCGGCTTCGTCCATCGCAAGATCGGTCCGGATGCCGATGCCGTGCGTGCCGCAGACCTCTCTGCCGTCGCCGGTCACGCCGACCAGCTTTGCGTCCACGCCCGCGCGGCGCAGCAGGTCGACCGGGGTCAGCGCTTCGACTTCCTCGAAGCCCTCAGCCAGCAAAACGTATACCATGTTTCAACACACCTTTCAGTTCAACATCAGATTCATATATCCAAAGGGCGCATGCGTCCCTTCTTCATGCCATTTGATACAGCCAAGCGCGCTCCCCTGCCCGCAGGCCGTGACGGCAAGCCGTTCCCTGCCGAGGGTCTCGAGCAGGCCCTGCTCCTGCGGCGCGGTCAATCCGAGCGCCTCCTGCGCGTTGTCCGCCCAGCAGAATGCGTAGGCGGTCATTTTTCCGCCGTCAAACCAGCCGTAAGCACCCGCGCCGAGCGCGTCGAACAGCGCCAGCTGGCCGCGCCAGTACCCCTCGTCCCGCGCGATGCGGCACGCGGGCGTCAGCGCGTCATACAGCGCCGCGAGGTGCGGAATGTCGGACGCGGTCAGGCGGCGCGGCGGCACGCCGCTCCCCTGCCGGCAGATCTCCCGCCTGTCCACATGGAAAAACGGCACATAGCCGAAAGGCTCGTAAAACCCGAACAGCCACGGCTCGGCCGGGATGAGCGCAGAAGCCGCGCGTCCCGCCTGCCGGTCGAGCGCAAAGGAGCGCGCGAGCAGGCGCGCCATGTGTCCCTGCCGGCGGTGCGCCGGGTCAGTGCAGGCGCCGTAGATATAAGTGATCTCCACCTCCCCGCCGCCGGTCACCAGCCGGTAGGGCAGCATCTGCACCATGGCGCACAGCGCGCCCTCCTCCACAGAAAGCAGGGTGTTTGACAGCGCAAAGTGGTGCGCAAAGAAATAATCGTTAAAGCCGCCCTCATCCGGGAAGCACGCTTCCCACAATGCGCGGATGGCAGCGGTGTCCCGCGGCCCGGCAAAGCGGATCATGCCTGCCCTCCCTTGGGCACAGCGGCATATTTCACGCCGCGCAGGGCCGGATAATAGGATTTTTTGGCTTTGCGCAGGCCCTCCAGCCCGAGATCCTCCTCGCGGTTGACGTATTCCACATCATCGCAGTTGCGCAGCACGAACTGCTGGTTGATCATCTGATACGCGCCGGGGATGGTGTGGTCGGCCTTTTCGATCTGCACCACGAACATATCCGCGGACGCCCGGCAGCCAAAGGTGAAGGCGATGACCTCGCCGTCCAGCCGGAGCAGGCCGCCGCGCAGCCCGAGCGGCTCAAAATTGTGCAGCGCCTGCACGATCGCGCAGGTCTCGCCCTGAAAATCGCGGTTCTGCGCGCAGCCGTTCTGGTTGCACCAGCGGATGTGGTAGCCGAACGCGTCCTTGAGGTTGTCCTTCGTCATATCCTCGTAGGTCCAGCGGCCCTCATACGCGGCCTTGAAGCGGTTGACCAGATTGCGCTTGCTCTGCAGCTTTTTGCCGGACAGCGTGCGCAGCTTTTCCGCGAGGTAGATATAGTCGTCGCCATCCTCGTTGTCGTGGACAAAATCAAATTTGCCCGGCCGGGCCGCCTCGATGCGTTCGATCATCGGCTCGGCGACCGAGACGATGCGCAGCGGGATGCCGCGCGCGGCGGCGTCCTGTTCGAGCGCGTCCAGCGCCGCGCCGAGGTCGCCCGCGCCGATCGGCGCGAGGTAGCAGTCGTGCCCGCCGGAGAGCGGCGTCATCCGCACGAGCGCGAACCCGTCCGCAAAGCAGATCTGCGTGCCGTAATGGCTGCGCCACATATACATATCGGTGAAGCAGTGCTCGCACAGATGGTAGTTGAACTGGGAACTGCACGCCTCAAAGGCCTGCTTGTCCTCCATGGAAATATCGCGAAATGATAGCATAAAACTCTCTTTCCTGTCGGGTCGCCGTTACTGCGCCTTCCCCTGCCGCAGCGCCTGATAGTGCGCGCGCACCTCGGCCGCCCTGCCGCAGGACATCTTGCCCTCGGTGCAGGCGCCGTCCACGCAGGCGGGGCCGCTGTGGCCGAACAGCGTCGGCGCGACGGCGTAAACCAGCTTGTACATCTCCTCGGCCAGCGCGCGGATCTCCCACTGGGCGCGGTTACAGCACCGCAGGCGGAAGAAGTTGCGCAGGCTGCGCGCGTTGGCGGTCATCACGATGCGCGTGGTGCAGGCGTTGGGCAGCACATAGCGCGCGTCCTCGATGGCGTGCTTCTCCGCCTGACTGCGGGCCTGTTTTTCCGGCACGCCCTGTTCGAGCAGCTCCTTGACATAGCCCTCCATCAGCGCGGCGGTCAGCGCCTCATAGGTGCGCTGGTCGTCCTCCATCGCACGGATAAATTGTTCCCGCGCCGCGGGGATTTTATCGATCTCGGGCGGCACGACGTATTCAAACCCATGCTCGCGCACATAGCGCTGGGACTGCACCGAGAATGACGCGATGCGGTGGCGCGTGATCTGCGCGAGCAGCGAGCGGGACACGCCCTCGATCGCAAAGGTGAACGAGACATGCTCGATCGGGCTCTCGTGACCGATCTCGGACAGCATATTGACAAAGCTCGCGGTTTTCTCCTCGGTCAGCCCGTCGAGCACGCTGTCCACGTCGGTCGAGGAATAGCAGTTTTTCGCCGCCGCCGCGACCAGCTTTTCCGGGTCGGGCGTATGGGCGAGCAGCTTGACTTTCATCGTTTTACTTCCCCTTTCTGCCGCTCAGGCGCTGTCCGATGACGATGAGCAAAAACTTGGGCAGCGTCATCATGCGCCCGATGCGGCTGGGCTGCTTGAGGAGGCGGTAGAACCACTCCAGCCCCAGCTTGATGAAGATATCCGGCGCGCGCTTGGCCACGCCGGCGAATACGTCCAGCGAACCGCCCAGCCCGCACAGCAGCGTGGCGTCCAGCGCGTCCTGATACTGCGCCATGAATTTTTCCTGCTTGGGCGCGCCCAGACAGACGAACACCACATCCGCGCCGCCGCAGGCGTTGACCGCGTCGACCGCGGTCTGCGGATCGGAAAAATACCCGTCGTGCGTGCCGGCGAGCACAAGGCCGGGATATTTGGCGCACAGGTTCTTGCCCGCCTGCTCGGCCACGCCGGGCTTGGCCCCCAGCAGGAACAGGCGCATGTGCTCCTTTGCCATCGCGCTGACCAGATGCTCGGCGAACTCCACGCCCGCGACCTTGCCGCTGACCGGCTCGCCCAGGATCTTCGCGGCATAGATGATGCCGATGCCGTCCGGCAGCACGAGCGCGGCGCGGTTGACGATGTCCCTATACGCGCTGTCTTTGCGGCACAGGTCGACGATCTCCGGGTTGGGCGTGACCACATAGCCCTTGCGGCACGCGCGCAGGCGGTCCATCGCCGTGTCCACGGCCTGCTGCATTGTCACGGCGTCAAAGCGGACGCCCAGAATAGAAGCGGTTTCCATCGTTTGTTCTCCTGAATCCTGCGCGGCGCCCCACAGGGCCGCGCATCCATAATCTATATTATTATAGCGCAGTTTCCTGCAAATCTCAACCCTGCGGACAATAAATCTGGCTGATTCGGTAAAATGATGAAAAAAGTCAGGCAAACCGCCTGACTGAGTTTGTCAAAATCACGCTCGCACGCATTGAATGACCGCCGCATGGCGGCTATTTCATGCGTGCAACTGTCGTTTCAACCGAAAGCCTGCTCGAAAACCATATTTTCAACAGGATGAGGGCCGCGCCAACGGCGCGGCCCTGTCGATCAGGTTACAAAATCAGGCTGCCCACCTGATAGATGACCAGCGCGGCGAGATACGCCAGCACGGTCTGGAACGCTGCGGCGCCGAACGCCCAGCGCCAGCCGCCCATCTCGCGCTTGATGGTCGCAAACGCGGACATGCACGGCATATACAGCAGCGTGAACACGAGGAAGCAGTAGCCGGACAGCGGCGTGAACACGCTGCCCAGCAGGGCGGTGAGCTCCGCGCCGCCGCCGACGCCGTACAGCACGCTCATGGTCGAGACGACCGCCTCCTTGGCGGCAAGGCCGGTCAGCAGGGCGACCGATTCCTGCCATGCGCCGAAGCCGAGCGGCGCAAAGATCGGGGCGATCAGCGTGCCGACCACGCCGAGGATGCTGGTTCCCGCGTCCTGCGCCACGGCAAGCGTGGGGGTGAAGTTCTGCAGCACCCAGATGACCACGCTCATCAGCAGGATGATCGTGCCCGCGCGGGTGATGAAGTCCTTCGCCTTCTGCCACATGTTGAGCACCGTGCCCTTGAAGGAGGGCATGCGGTAGGTCGGCAGCTCGAGTACGAAGCCCGAGGACACCTCGCGGAAAATGGTCTTTTTGAGCAGGAAGCCCGCCAGCACGCCCATCAGGATGCCGAGCACATACAGGCTGATGACCACCAGCCCCTGATGCGCTGGGAACACCGCGCCCGCCACGAGCGCATACACCGGCAGCTTGGCGCTGCACGACATGAACGGCGTCAGCATGATGGTCATGCGGCGGTCGGCGTCGTTTTCCATCGTGCGCGCCGCCATGACCGCGGGCGTAGTGCAGCCGAAGCCCATCAGCATGGGCACAAACGACTTGCCGGACAGGCCGATGCGGCGCAGCAGCGTGTCCATGATGAACGCCACGCGCGCCAGATACCCGGTATCCTCCAGAACAGACAGAAAGAAAAACAGGATGACGATCTGCGGCAGGAAGCTGAGCATGCTGCCCACGCCGCCGATGATGCCGTCGCATATCAGGTTGATCAGCCATTCCGCCGTGCCGACCGCGGTCAGACCGGCCTGCACGGCGGGCGAGATCAGCTCCTGGATCAGATATTCCATCCCGCCGCCCAGCCATGAGCCGAACGGCCCGAAGGTCGTCCAGAACATCAGGAACATGAAAAACGCGAAGATGGGCAGCGCCCACACGCGGTGCAGCACGATGCGGTCGATCCGTTCGGTGACTGTCAGCTTGTGCTCCTTTGGGCGCTTGAAGCAGGCGCGCACGACCTCTTCGATGTAGTCATACAGCGCGTCCGCCAGCACCATTTCGTTATCCGTGGAGTTGGCGTGGCTGTGCATGCCTTCAGCCAGCGCGTCCAGCTGCTCGCGCATGTCGCGCGGCATATCGCCGCCGTATTGCGCCCACAGCTCCTTGTCGCCCTCGAGCAGCTTGGCTGCGTAAAACGGCAGGCTGCATTCGCGCAGCGGCAGCGGCCGCAGCAGGTCGGATGCCTGCCGGATGGCGGCGCCCACGCCGTGCAGATAGGTCGGCTGCTGCGCGGGCACGCGCATTCCATGCGCGAGCTCGTCGAGCAGGTCATGGATGTTCTCGCCCTTTTTCGCCGAGATCGGCACGACCGGCACGCCCAGCCGCCGCTCCAGTTCGGCCACATCGATCTGGACGCCCTGCGCGCGCACATCGTCCATAAAGCCGAGCGCCACGACCATGGGCAAGCCGAGCGAAATGAGCTGCAGCGTCAGATACAGGTTGCGCTCGATGTTGGCCGCATCCACGATGTTGAGGATGCCGTCCAGCTCATCGGACAGCACATACTCGCGCGCGATGATCTCCTCCTGCGTATAGGGCGAGAGCGAATAGATGCCCGGCAGGTCGACGATGTCCACCCCCACGCCGTCGTGGCAGACGTGGCCGGTCTTGCGGTCGACCGTTACGCCCGGCCAGTTGCCGACATGCTGGTTGGAGCCGGTCAGGCGGTTGAACAGCGTGGTCTTGCCGCTGTTCGGGTTGCCGATGATGGCGATCGTCTTTTTCCCGTTCATGCGCCCGCCTCCAGCACGATCTTTTTCGCCTCCGCGCGGCGCAGCGACAGGCTGTAGCCCCGCAGGCGCACGGCGACCGGGTCCCCGAAGGGCGCGACGCGCTCCATGGTCACCGCCACACCCTTGGTGATGCCCATGTCCAGAAAATGCCGCTTGAGCGCGCCCTCGGCCGTGATCCGGTCCACGATGCCGCTCTGCCCGGGCTTTAGGTTGTTGAGTGTTTTCATACTTGTCCCCCAATGAACGGTCCTGCCGCATGCGGCGGACCGGTCTGCTTTTTGTCAAAACATATCAAATTCATATGCCATTTTATTATAAAATGTCCGATTGGGATTGTCAACTGCGCAGGAAAACCGCAGCGCCGGACACGCAAAAGGACCTGCCCGCTGCAAAGCGGACAGGTCCTGCTTTTATTTCCGCGTGAAGCGGCCGGCGAGCGCCGAACGGGGCCGCGGCTTGCGCCGCTTAAGTAGCCTTTCCTTACAGGAAGCGCTTCATGCCCTCGGTCGCGGCGGAAGGCTCCTCGCTGAGCGCGATCGTAAAGTTGACGCTGTGCTTCTCGGAGAACTTCTCCAGATCGTTGAGGAACTGCTCTGCCTGTGCCACGTCCTTGACGCCTGCGATCTTGTACAGGCTGTCGATGAATACACGGCTGATGTCATAATTGCCGGCATGGATGCCGCATACAAAGCCCAGCAGGCTCGTATAATCCTTGATCGGGTACTCGGTCGCATCGATCAGGCGCGCATCATGCGAAATGTCAAACGTGAGCTTGTTGCCGCGCGAGATGCAGACCACGCTGCCCTTTTCTTCCTGTACGGCGGCGTTGACCTGGTCAACGATCTCCTTGGTCTTGCCAGAGCCCGTGCCGCCAATAATAAGTTTTACCATAGTTTATATCCTCCCAACCTTTGAGGTTGCTTTTAGTGTACCATAGATTACCCAAAACCACAAGCATGATTTGTAAACTTTTTCGTCAACCTGTCTTATACCGCTCCAAAGAGGCTGCCCAGCAGCGTGCGGAACAGGTCGGGCGGCGTCACGGCCTCGACCGTCTCCGCCGCGGCCAGCGGTACGCGCAGCACGGTCTGGCCGCCGCTCGTCACGGTCAGGCTGCCGATCTCCTGCCCGGCTTCCACCGGCGCGGTGAGCGATTCGGGCAGTTCGATCTGCGTCTCCAGCTCCCCTGCCTGTGTTTTTTCGATCACAAAGCTGCTCTCGTCCTGCAGCACGGGCTGCACACTGTCCGCGCGGCCAAGCTCCACCGGCACCGGGGCAAGCGCATCCTGCGGCGGCGTATAGGCGGTAAAGTTGGCAAACCCGTAATTGAGCAGCGCCGTGGCGTCCGCCATGCGGTTTTCCTTGGTCGGCGCGGCCATGACGACGGCGATCAGGCTCAGCCCGTCCCGCTCGGCGCTCGCTGAAATGCAGTAGCCCGCCTCCGAGGTATAGCCGGTCTTGAGTCCGGTCAGGCCCGGATAGCTTTTGAGCATCTTGTTGGTGTTGGCCAGCGAAAATTTCCCGCCGCGGATGCTGTCCATCCAGATGCCGGTGTAATCCAGGATCTTCGGATGCCGCAGCAGCTCACACGAGATCCGCGCGATGTCCCGCGCGGTTGTCATGGTCTTTTCCCCCATGCCGTCCAGCCCGTTTGCATTGATGAACAGCGTGCCCGTGCAGCCCAGCTCGGCCGCGCGCGCGTTCATCCGCTCGACAAAAGCGACCTCGCTGCCCGCCAGATGCTCCGCGATGGCGACCGCACAGTCGTTTGCCGAACCGACAGCGACCGCCTTGAGCATCTCATCAAACGAAAGCTGCTCGCCCGGCTCGAGCCACACCTGCGTCCCGCCCATCGAACAGGCATACTCGCTGCCCGTGACCATGGTGTCGAGCGTGACCTCGCCCCGCTCGAGCGCCTCCATCGCCAGAAGCAGGGTCATCACCTTGGTGACCGAAGCCGGCTGGAGCGCCTCGTCGCCGTTCACGCTGAACAGCTCCTGTCCGTTTGCCGCATACAATGCCGCGGATTTGGCGTGCAGTTCACCCATTGCCGGCAGCGCGGCCGCCTGCACCGGCAGCAGTATGGCGAGCAGCGCCGCACAGATCGTTTTTTTCACAGCCATCCACCCTTTCGCCCTATCCTATGCCGGCAACCTTAGGATCATGCTTTTTTATTGACAAATGGACGCATACTGTTCTATGATAAAATAGAAAATATAGGAGGGTTATCCTTGCTGCAAAATGTATACATTCTTGTATCGCAGATCGTTATCATGTTCCTGCTCATGGCAGTGGGCTATGTGTGCTACCGCCTGAAGTATATCAATAACGACGGCGCCAGCCAGCTCTCGCTGGTGCTGACGCGCATCGTCGCGCCCTGTGTGGTCATCAACTCGTTTCAGCGCGAATTTGAGCCCGCGCTCGGCCGGGTGCTCGTGATCTCGCTGCTGTGCGCCGCATTTGCCATGGGGCTGTCCATTCTGGTCAGCCATGTGCTGTTCCGTGCAGGCGGGCCGCACAAAAACTATCCGGACAAGCGGATGTGCGTGGTGTTCACCAACTGCGGCTTTATGGCGCTGCCGCTGCTGGACGCGCTGTACGGCTCGTACGGCATCTTTCTCGGCTCTTCCTTTATTGTGGTCAACAATCTGCTGCTGTGGAGCTACGGCGTGGCGCAGCTCACGCACGACGTGCCCCGCTACCAGCGCGTGCGCAATGTGCTGATCAATCCGGGCACGATCTCGTTTGCGATCGGCCTGCTGCTTTTCCTGACGCCGCTCGAGCTGCCCGCAATTCCGTCGACCTGCGTCTCCTATCTGGCTTCGCTCAACACGCCGGTCGCTATGCTCATTCTGGGCGCGTTCCTCGCCCAGTGCGACCTGCGCTCCTGCTTTCAGGACAGGCAGGTGTATTATATCACCGCACTGCGCCTGATCGTGCTGCCGCTGATCACGCTGGCGGTCTTCCTGCTGCTGCCGCTCGAGACCACGCTGCGCAACAGCATGCTGATCAGCGCCGCCGCGCCGGTGGCCATGGTGTGCTCGATGTTCGGGCAGGTCTACGGCACGGACTACCTGTTTGCCACGCGGGCGGTCGCGCTGTCGACCATCCTGTCCGCAATCACCATCCCCGCCCTGATCGCGCTCTGCGGCCTGCTGGGCGGATGATATTCTGCCGTAAATGCTGCGAGGGTGCGGACCCAAATGGGTCCGCACCCTCGTTTGTCTATTCGTCCGTTTCCCACCGCAGGCGGGGATCGCAGATGCCGAACACGCGGAAATTCAGCTGCGCCTCCGAAAGCGACAGGCCGTGGTTCTGGTCGCTCGGCGCTTCCGCATCCGCCGCAAACGGGTCGATCTCCCACCCGCACACCGGGCAGATATAGCCCGGGGACGGGTTTTCCGGAATGTCCGCCCCGCAGCAGGGGCAGGGCTCGGCCGGCAGCTCCGGCACGGCATACAGCAGCGCATCCGTGTCCTCTTCTGCGGTCTCGACATACAGATCGGGCCGGTCCTCCCACGGATCGGGCGGATCGTCCTCTGCATCATCCGCCGCGGCGTACAATGCCGCCTGCCAGTCCAGAAGCAGGCAGTCGTCCTGTGCTTCCGGCAAATGCAGTTTCTTTTCCCGCTCAGTCAATTTCGATCATCACCGGACAGTGGTCCGAGCCGAACACATCGTTCAGGATGCGCGCTTGCCTGACACGGCTGACAAAGCGGTCGGACACCAGAAAATAGTCGATGCGCCAGCCGGCGTTCTTCTCCCGCGCCTTGAAGCGGTAGCTCCACCAGGAGTATGCGCCCTCCAGATCGGGGTAGAAATGCCGGAAGGTATCGGTAAAGCCGGCCGCGAGCAGCGTGGTCATCTTCTCGCGCTCCTCGTCCGTAAAGCCGGCGTTGCGGCGGTTGGTCTTGGGGTTTTTCAGGTCGATCTCCTTGTGCGCGACGTTCATGTCCCCGCACACGATGACCGGCTTTTCCGCATCCAGCCTTTTCAGGTAGGCGCGGAAATCGTCCTCCCAGCGCATGCGGTAATCCAGCCGCTTGAGCTCGTCCTGCGAGTTGGGCGTATACACGGTGACCAGATAAAAGTCCCCGTAATCCGCCGTGATCACGCGGCCCTCGTGGTCGTGCTCGTCGATCCCCATGCCGTAGGTCACGGCCTGCGGCTCCGATTTGGAAAACAGCGCCACGCCCGAATAGCCCTTTTTCTCCGCCGAGTTCCAGTATTCGTGATAGCCCTCGACCGCGGGCGCCTGCTCGGGCTGCAGCTTGGTCTCCTGCAGGCACATCATATCCGGCTGCTCTGCTGCGAGAAAATCAAAAAATCCCTTGCCCACGCAGGCGCGCAGGCCGTTGACATTCCAGGAAATCAGTTTCATGGCCTCTCCCTCTTCCTGCTCCTCTTATCCTTTCAAGATGCCGCTCTCGTCGATGCGGCGCACGGCCTCCTCCATGCGCGCAGGCGGCACGACCAGCGCAAATCGCACATAGCCCTCGCCCTGCGCGCCGAACGCGCTGCCCGGCACGCCGATCACACCGGTCTTTTCCATCAGCTCGATCACAAAATCGACCGAGGACGCAAACCGCGCCGGGATCTTCGCCCAGACGAACATCGTGCCCTCTGCATCCGGCACATCCCAGCCGATGCGGCGCAGGCCGCCGCACAGCGCGTCTCGCCGCGCCATATAGCCTTCGCGGTTGCGCGCCACAATATCCTGCGGCCCGTTCAGCGCCGCAGCGGCGCCCGCCTGCACCGGATAAAACGTGCCGTAATCGATCTGCGAACGGAATGCGCGGAAGCGGTCGAGCACCTCGCGGTTGCCCAGCGCGAACGACACACGCATACCGGTCAGGTTATAGGTCTTGGAGAGCGAATTGAACTCAATGCCGACCTCCTTCGCGCCCGGGATGGACAGGAAGGACAAGCCCTGCTCCCCGTTGAGCAGCAGATCGGAGTAGGCATTGTCGTGGATGACGATGATGTTATGCTCGCGCGCAAAGGTCACCAGCCGCTCATAGAACGCGCGCGGCGCGGTCACTGCGGTGGGGTTGTTCGGGTAGGACACCACCATCGCCTTGGCGCGCTC
>CALWJG010000015.1 GCA_944380945.1 uncultured Agathobaculum sp.
GGTCGGGATCGGCCATGCGCGTGACGATCGCCGCCGCCTCGCTGCGGCGGATGGTGCTGTCCGGATGGAACGAGCCGCTGCCGTCCGAGCCGGTCAGCACGCCCGCGCGGTACAGCGTATAGACTGCATCCGCATAGGAAGCGCGCATGGAGACATCCGGGATCGCGCTCTCGGACACGGTATTGATCGCGCCGAGCGCGTCCGCCGGCAGCGCGGCCGCCAGCACCGAGGCGAACACCGCGCGCGACGCGGGCTGGCTGTAATCCGTACGCGGCGCCTGCAGGATGAGATTATCCAGCGCGTAATCCACATAGGACTGGTACCACGGCGTGGACGCGGCAAAGTCCGCGCGCCCGGTGTGGTAAATGCTGTGCAGGCAGGCCGCCAGCTTGACGGCCTCTGCCACGGTCAGCGAGCTGTCCGGCGCAAAGCGCGTGGCCGATTTGCCGTTGATCAGGCCGTATTCATAGGCGGCGCGCACATTTTCCTCATACCATGCGCCGGCCGGCACATCGGTGAACTGGCCGGATGTATAGGTCGCCTGGGGTTGGAAATTATCATAGCCCGCAAATGCGGACGGCACCATGCCGGCCAACAGCACAACCGCCAGCAGCAGGCTGCATATTCTTCTTTTCACTGGTCGTTTCCTCCGGTTCTGGGTCATGGATGTGCGCAAGCAGCGCCGTTCTGCGCTGCTTGCAGATGCAGGCCTGACCGCTGCCTGCTCTTTATATTATACCACCGGAAAAGCGGATTTTGGATGAAAAAACGGTAACGAATGCTCAGCCCTGATAGGCCGCGACGATCTCACCGATGTACATGGTGTGGAAATCCTTGTCTCCGTACCACTTGTCGAGCGTCTCCTGCTGCAGGATGTCCTCGGGCGCGATCTCGCTCTTGCAGCGCTTGCGGCAGACCAGCACGAGCTCCGCCTCGGCAAAGGTGGGCTGGCCGTCCACGAAAGCAGGCGTCAGGCCGCTTTCGTGCATCTTATCCATGTCCCGGCCGGACTTGCTGCCCAGCAGGTTGAGGGCATCGCGGTGTCCATCCTGTAAAAAAGTGATCGTAAAATACTCATTGTTATCGACAAATTCCTTGGTGAAGCGGCTGTGACGGATATAGCAGGTCGCAGACGGCTTGCCCCAGATAACGCCCACACCGCCCCAGCTGGCGGTCATGGTATTCCACTTTTCCTCCGTGCCGGCGGAGATCAGCATCCACTGCTTGCCGATCTTGTCAAATGGATTGAAGGACTGCTCTGCAATGTTGATTTTGGTAAAAGACATGGTTGTTTCCCTCCTGTGGAACCAATAGATGAATGGGTCAGCCTATTTCAATCGAGCGGCGTATTGCGCCGCATTTTCATTTCCTGCCAGTCCTCTCTCGAGATCAGGATGCGGCGGGGCTTGGAGCCCTCGGACGGGCCGATGATGCCGCGCTCCTCGATCTGGTCGATGATACGGGCCGCGCGCGAGTAGCCCAGCTTGAGCCGGCGCTGCAGCATGGAGGTGGACGCCTGACGGCAGTCCATGATGACGTCGATCGCCTCTTCGAGCATTTCGTCCTCATCCTCCGCCGGGTCGCCGGACGAGCCGCCGCCCTTGCTGTCCACCTGCTCGGCCTGACGCTCGATGTGCTCGAGGATCTCCTCGCTGTATTCAGCCGTGCTCGTCTGCTTGATGTGGTCGATGACCGACTCGATCTCCTCCGAGGAGATAAAGCAGCCCTGCACGCGGGTGGGCTTGCCGCCGCCGAGCGGTGCATACAGCATATCGCCCTTGCCGATCAGCTTTTCCGCGCCGGTCGTATCCAGAATGATGCGCGACTCGATCTGGCTGGCCACCGCAAACGCGATGCGGGACGGGATATTGGCCTTCATAATGCCGGTGATGACGTCCGCCGAGGGGCGCTGGGTCGCCACGACCAGATGCATGCCTGCGGCGCGCGCCTTCTGCGCAATGCGGCAGATCGAGGTCTCGACCTCCTTGGCCGCGACCATCATCAGGTCGGCCAGCTCGTCGATCACGATCACGATCTGCGGCAGCACCTGATACTGGTCGGGCTCGCCGCCCTCCTCCTGCGCGGCCTTGGCCTTTTCCGCGCGCATCAGGTCGTTGTAGCCGACCAGATTGCGCACCTGATGGTCCGCGAACAGCTTATAGCGGCGCTCCATCTCCCCCACCGCCCAGTTGAGCGCGCCGGCCGCCTTCTTGGGGTCGGTCACGACTGGGATGAGCAGATGCGGGATGCCGTTGTAATTGCCCAGCTCGACCATTTTGGGGTCGACCATGATCAGGCGGACCTCCTCGGGCGTGGACTTATAGAGCAGCGAGATCAGCATGGAGTTGATGCACACGGATTTGCCCGAGCCGGTCGTACCAGCGATCAGCATGTGCGGCATCTTGGCGATGTCGCCGATGACCGGCTTGCCGGTGATGTCCTTGCCCACGGCAAAGGACAGACGGCTGCGCGCATTCGTAAACGACGGCGAGGCGATGCACTCGCGGATGTAGACCGTGTTGACCGTTTTGTTCGGCACCTCAATGCCGACCGCGATCTTATCCGGAATGGGCGCGATGCGCACATTGGCCGCGCCGAGCGACAGCGCGATGTCGTCCGCCAGCGCGGTGATGCGCGAGATCTTGATGCCGCGCGGGATGGTCAGCTCAAACCGCGTGACCGACGGGCCGCGCACGATGCCGATGATCTGCGCGTCGATATTGAAGGACTCGAGCGTGTCGATCAGGCACTCGGAGTTCTCCTTGAGCTCGGCTTCCGCGCCCGCAGCCGAAACGCGCTTGCCCTGCGTGAGCAGGTCGATCGGCGGATAGTCATAGACCGGCACGGGCGATTTCTGGCTCTCGTCCATCTCGTCGTTGAGGGCGGCCTGCTCCTGCTCGTTCATTCCCTCCACTTTTTTCGGCTTGGGCTCCGCCGGCGTCTCGTCCTCTTCCTCGGGCTTGTTTTCGACCAGATCGAGGATGCTCACCTGCTCGCCCGTGGTCTGCTCGTTGATCGAGCGCAGGTATTCGTCCGGCGCGAGCGGCTTGCCGCCGCGCACGCGGCGCGGTGCGGCGTCCGGCGCCTCGCCCGGCTTATCCTCGCCGGGCGGCTCGGTGTCCAGCGGGATGTCGATCTCCTGCTTGCGGCGGGCCGCGCGGCGCTCGCCGCGCTTTTGCGCGTGAGCCGCCGCGACCTCATGGACGTTGGGCAGCTTGGCGGGCGCTTCGTAGCGCTCGCGCTCCTCTTCGTCCTCATATTCGTATTCGATCGGGCGGAACATGTCCAGCAGCGTCTGCGGCGTGATATGGCAGGCGACGAACAGCGCAGCGGCTGCCGCGAGCAGCAGCACGAGCAGCGCACCCACCGAGGACAGCGCCCACTCCAGCGCAATATACAGGCCGCCGGAGAGCAGGCCGCCGGATTCCGCGGTCATGCCGGTCTCGAGCAGGCCGGTCAGGGTCGCCATGGAAAAATCATATTCATTCGCGCAGGTAAACGCGTGCACGATGCCGCCCAGCAGCACGGGCAGCAGCAGGATGCACGCGCCGCGCAGGCGCACCGGCCCCTTGTCCCGCGTGAACAGCAGGCCGGCCAGCGCCAGCAGGGCAAACGGCAGCGCGTAGCTGCCCATGCCGATCACCGCGCCGGCGCCGCGGTGCAGCCAGACGAGCAGCACCCCGTCGATCGGCAGGATGGACAGCAGGCACAGCAGGCCGAGCACCGCCCAGACCGCGCCCCATGCGGCGCGCGAGAGGACGCGCTCCGGCTCCGCCGGACGGCGCGCCGTCTGGCCGCGCGAGGCGGTCTTTGTCGTTTTTTTGCTTGTGGTCTTTTTTGCAGCCAAGTGTGTTTCCCTCGCTTCAGTCCTTTTCCGCGCGCCGCGTCGGGCGCGCCTTTCCCCCGCCCCTTTGGGGCAAAAGCCATAAAAAGTCAGGGCTGGCCTGACTTTTTATCGGGGATGCAAATTTCTGCAATCGCTGTCCGGCAGCGGTCACACCATCATGATCAGGCTGGCCACGACCGCAATCGTGCCGACCAGCGTGCAGTAGACCACGAACGGGCGGAAATTGCCGCGGTTCGTGATGAATTTGACCAGCCGGATCGCCAGCAGGCCGGAGACCATCGACACGACGATGCCCACAAGATAGCAGGCGAGCGGCGTGCCGGCCGTAGCGGCGGCCGGGTCCTTTACCACGTCGATCAGCTCCAGCAGGTTCGCGCCCAGCACGACGGGCAGCGACATGATAAACGCGAACCGCACGGCAAATTCACGCGAAAAGCCGCAGAACAGGCCGGTGCAGATCGTGGTGCCCGAGCGCGACAGGCCGGGCAGCACGGCGAACATCTGGCCGATGCCGACGATCAGCGCGTCCAGCCAGCGGGCGTTCTGCTCGGTCTTGTGCTTTTTGGGCGCCTTTTCCGACAGGAACAGCAGCGCGGCGGTCAAAAGCAGCAGCAGGCCGACCACCAGCGAGGAGGAAAACACCTCTTCGATCTTGCTCTTGATCGGCAGGACGGCGAACATCGGGATGAGCGTGATCAGCAGCATCACGATGAAGCGGCGGTAGGGGTGGCCGTTGATCTTGAACCCGTCGCGGATCCAGCCGAAGAACTCGACGAACAGCTCTTTGATGTCCTTCCAGAATGCGACGACCACGCTCAGCAGCGTGCCGAAATGCAGCAGCACGTTGAACAGCATGTAGTTCGTTTCCGTATCGCCGCCGAAAAACGTCTGCACCAGCACGAGATGGCCGGAAGAGGATACGGGGAGGAACTCGGTCAGTCCCTGCACCAGTCCCTGAAATGCGGCAAACCAGATACTCATTGTTTTTGTCTCCTCCTGATGGGGCGAATTTACATACAAAGTTATTATAGCATAACTGCGCGGCAAATACCACCGTTTTTGGCAAAATTACCGCGTGCTGTCCGCATTTTTATCCATTCGCGGCCAGAATGCGGTCGATCGCCGCGGCCACGCCGTCCTCGGCGTTGGTGCGCGTCTCCCACCGGCACAGCGCCTTGACCGCGTCCGACGCATTGCCCATGGCGATGGGCAGCGCCGCCGCGCGCAGCATCTCCAGATCGTTTTCGCTGTCGCCGATGGCGGCGGCATGCGAGATGTCGGTGCCCAGCTCGCGGCACAGCATGCCAAGCGCGGTGCCCTTGTCCGCGCTCGGCGTGACGACCTCGATGTTGTCCGACGCCGAGCTCATCACGCGCACGCCGGGGATCTCCTCGATCTGGCTGCGGATCAGGCCGAGCATCACCGGATCGCTGCTGCGGGCGAACACCTTGTCCACCGACAGGTGGCGCTCGGCGATGTATTCCGCGACCGAGGGCACGACCTGCTTGACGGCCAGATAGCCCTCGTTGGATTTATATTTGCCGAACTCGATGTCGTCATAGGGCGTGATGAGCAGCGTCTCGCCCACATAGATCATGGCGGTGACGCCGATGCGCTCGACCACGGCCGCCGCGCGCACCGCCGGCTCCCACGGCATGGACATGCGCATGGTGCACTGCGCGCGCGACACGCTGGACAGCGACGCCCCGCCCGCGGTGACCATCAGGTCGTCCGCCCCGAGCTGCAGCGCAAAATCGCGCGCCTCGCCGCAGATGCGGCCGGTCGACACCACGACGCGCAGCCCGGCTGCCCGCGCGCGCTGCACGGCAGCGCGGGTCGCGTCCGCAACCGTGTTATCCGGCGTGAGCGCGGTGCCGTCCAGGTCGAGCGCGATCAATTCGATCTTTTCCATTGGTTTTCCCCCTGCGATGGTGAATTTCATACCCATTCAGCATACCGCAATGGATAATAAATTGCAAGCACAGAAAAATCGAACATTTGTTCTTGACAAAGCAGGGTTTTGCTCCTATTCTATGCCTCACGGGAGAAGTAAGCATATCCCATTCCAAAGGAGGCGAGGCCATTGTGCGAAAAAAGCACCATCCGGAGGAGCTGATCCGGATGCTGTACGAGATCGCGGACGATGCGGAAGCGCCGTCGAGCAGCCGCCTGACCGCGATCAAGGAGATCCTCGACCGGACAGTCGGCAAGGGAGCCATGCTGGAGGGCGAGGAAAAGCCGGACGGACCGGTCGAAATCGTATTCCGGATCGTGGACGCACGATCGGATACGACGTGACCCCGCGGCAGGCGGCGTTCATCCGCTCTGCGGCGTTTGAGACCCTGTTCGGCGGCGCGGCGGGCGGCGGCAAAAGCCACGGGCAGCTGCTCGACGCACTGCGGTTCGCTGTGGTCTACCCCGGCTCGCGGCAGCTCATGCTGCGGCGCACCATGCCCGAGCTTGAGCGCTCGCTCGTGCCCATGTCGCTGCGGCTGTTTCCACAGTCCATCGCGTCCTACAAGGTCAGCGAGCACCAGTGGCAGTTCGCGAACCGCTCGGTGCTCGAGTTCGGCTACTGCGACGCGGAGAGCGACGTCACCAAATACCAGTCCGCAGAGTACGACGTCATCCGCTTTGACGAGCTGACCCACTTCACGGAGAGCCAGTTCACCTACCTGATCTCGCGCGTGCGCGGCGCCAACGGATTCCCCAAGCAGGTCAAATCGACCACCAACCCGGGCGGTGTCGGCCACCAGTGGGTCAAGGCGCGGTATATCGACCCCGCGCCGCCCGACACCCTGATCGAGGCGGACGGCGGCACGCGCCTGTTCCTGCCCGCCCGCCTGACGGACAACCCCTTCCTCTATCGGGCGGACCGCGGCTATGAGAAGCGCCTGCGATTGCTCTCCCCTCACGACCGCAGGGCGCTGCTCGACGGCGTTTGGGAACTGGATGAGGGCCGGTATTTCAGCGAGTTCTCCGTGCCGCTGCACGTCACGCCGCCCTACGTCATCCCCAGGCATTGGCGGCGGTACCTGACGATCGACTACGGGCTGGATATGCTGGCCGCGCTGTGGATCGCGCAGAGCCCGGACGGGTACAGTGTGGTATACAGAGAGTTATATCAACCCAATTTGATTATCTCTGAAGCGGCAGCGGCCATTCTGGCCTGCGAGCTGGCGGGCGAACGCATCGACTGCCGCCTTGCCCCGCCCGACCTGTGGAACCGCCGGCAGGAGACCGGCAAAAGCGCGGTAGAGCTGTTTGCGGACTGCGGGCTGGATTTCGACCGCAGCAGCAACGAGCGCGTGGCAGGCTGGCTCGCGCTGCACGAGCTGCTCGCCCCGCGCAGGGACGAACGCGGCGAGGTGCGGCCCCGGCTGACGATCTTCGACAGCTGCCGCAACCTGATCCGCACGCTGCCCGCTCTGCAGCACGACGCGCGCAACCCGTCCGACGTGGCGAACACGCCGCACGAGCTGACGCATGCCCCTGACGCGCTGCGCGGCTACGCCGCGACCGTGTACGAGCCGCCCGCGCCCGTGCAGCAGACGGCGTATGACTGCGAGGTGGGCGAGTTCCTTGCCTTCTAAGGGGTACCCTGCACCCCTTAGATGCGCCAAAAGCTCCAGCGGAAACTTTTGGCGATCCCCCCGGATCGCCGCCAAGCGGCTGGCGTCAGGGTATATTTTCCGCGGCAAAGCCGCGAAAAATATGGATAATACGTCGCTTCGCTCCCATACAAGGGGGCATCCCAATCAACAGTTAGGAGGAACCAATGACCATTTTACTTTACTGTGTCGGCGCGGCGCTGCTGGTGCTGGTGGGCGCGGTGGTATCCGGCGGCCTGCGGCTGCCAGAGCGGCGCACCAAGGGCGCAGAGCCGCCGTCCGGCGCGCCGGACGACGCGCTCAGCCGCGACCTCGCCGCGCTGATGGCTTACGGGAGGGAGGACATGACCGATGAAATTTGATCCATCCCCCGCCGCGATCTGGCACAGATATGAGCGCGACCGCGATTACAAGCGCTCGATCGGCCTGTACGACCGCGTGCGCCGCAACGAGGCCTTCTACCTCGGCCGCCAGTGGGAGGGGCTGCGCGTACAGTCGCTCGATCCGCTGATCTTCAACGTGCTGCGGCGCTGCGTCAACCTGTTCGTCGCCATGCTGGTGTCGGACGACGTGGCGGTGCGCGCCCAGCCGTTCGACATGGATGACAAGGGCCGGCAGACCGCCAAGGTGCTCGAGCAGGCGTTCGCCGCGGCGATCGAGCGCTCGGGCGTCAAGGCGCTCGGCAGGCCGCTGCTCAAAAACGCCTGTGTGGACGGCGACGCCTGCTTCTACATCCACTTTGACCCCGCGCTCGAGACCGGACAGGCGGTCAAGGGCGATATTGCGGTCGAGCTGATCGACTCGACGAACATCTGCTTCGGCAACCCAGCCTGCGACGAGGTGCAGCGCCAGCCCTATCTGATCCTCGCCATGCGGCGCGATGTGGACGAGGTGCGGCAGGAGGCAAAAGCGAACGGCATGGGCGAGAGCGAGATCGAGGCCATCCGGCCGGACGACACCAGCGACTACCTGCGCTACCGGTTAAACGGCGAGAACGACCGCGTGACCGTGCTGCTGCACATGCGCCGGACGGAGCACGGCATTTCGTTCTGCAAAACCACGCGCACCGCAACCGTGATGCGCGAAAAGGAGCTGCCCTACCGCTATTATCCGGTCACCCATCTGTGCTGGAACCGTGTGCGCGGCTCATGCCACGGCGAGAGCCCGCTGACCGAGGCCATCCCCAACCAGATCGCGATCAACAAGCTGTACTCCATGTATGTGCAGTGCATCAAGCAGGTGGCCTTCCCCAAGATCATCTACGACATGACCCGCTTCCCGAACGGCTGGTCCAATGACGTGGGCAAGGCGGTCGGCATGCGCGGCAACCCGAACGAGGCCATTGCGACCGCGTTCAAGGCGCCTGACATCTCCTCGCAGGTGCTTGGGCTGCTCAAACAGATGATGAACGACACCGCCGAACTGATGGGCGCGAGCGAGGCCGCGCTCGGCACGGTCAAGCCGGACAACACCTCGGCCATCGTGGCGGTGCAGAACGCGACCGCCGCCCCGCTCGAGCTGACCAAGATGGAGTTCTACCGCTTCACCGAGGACTGGGCGCGCATCTTCCTCGACATGATGGGCGCGCACTACGGTGTGCGCACGGTCGTGGTGCAGCAGGAGACCGGCGAGGCGCCCGTCCGGCAGAGCTTTGACTTTTCCACACTCGCCGGGCAGGACATGCGCCTGCAGGTGGATGTGGGCGCGGCGAGCTACTGGTCCGAGACCATGCAGACCATGACCAACGACCATCTGCTCGAGAGCGGCGTCATCACCGACCCGCTCGTGTATCTGGAAAACGTGCCTGACTATCAGGTGCGCGGCAAAAACGACCTGCTGCACGCACTCCGCATGCAGCGCCGGCAGCAAAAGGAGGAAAACGCAAATGCAAACCAACCCCAGAAAGAACAGCAGTAAGCCCAAGGCCGCTCCCGCCGCGGCGCAGCCCGCGCCGCAGCGTACGGCCCCGGCCGAGGCAAACCCGTTCGCGCCGGGCGGCGCGCAGCCGCCCCGCGAAGCACAGGCGGGCGCGCAGCAGACCTTCCCCGTCCCGGTGGACGGGCAGATGGTCGAGCTCACGCTCGAGGAGCTCATTCAGGCGGCAAGCCTCGGCCTGTCCAAGCAGAACGCCTATGTGCGCCGCAACCGCGCAGCCGCCGGCATGCCGAGCGGCCAGATCTACGCCGCTTTCGTCGAGGAGTATCCGGATGTGCGCCCGGAGGACATCCCGCAGCAGGTGTGGGAGTGGGCGCAGCAGGAGGGCTCGCTGGTCTCCGCCTACCGCAAGTGGGAGATCCTTGAGCTGAAGGACGAGCTGGCGGCAATGGAGATCAACCAGAAAAACCGCCGCGCGGCGGTCGGTCCGGCGCAGTCGGACGGCGAGCCGGCGGGCGTCGACCCGGTGACGCTCGCGCTGCTCGGCAGATAAAAGCCCTCCAGAGGGTATCCAATACCCCTTGGATACGAAAAAAGTTCCTTTGAAACTTTTTCGATACCCCCGGCATCCGCGCCGCAGCGGCGCGGGGTCGCGGTGAAATTCCGACGCACATGCCGCCGGAATTTCCAGATGAAATGTCGCTGCACTCCCTTATAATAAGCGACAAATACACTTTATAACAGGAGGTACCTATTATGGCTATCAATCTTGCAACCAAATATTCCGACCAGATCGCCGAGGTGTTCACCCGCGCGTCCTTCATCAAGGGCAAGACCGCGGAGACCTTCGACCTGACCGGCGTCAAGACGCTCAAGGTCTACACGCCGATCACGGTCGAGGAGGTCGACTACGACCGCGACGGCGGCCTCGCCCGCTATGGTACGGTGACCGAGATGCAGGACGTCGTGCAGGAGCTGACCATGACGCAGGACAAGGCGTTCACGCTGACCATCGACAAGGGCAACAACCTTGACCAGAACCTGGTCAAGAACGCGGCCGACATGCTGCGCCTGCAGCTGAACGAAAAGTCCACGCCCGCGGCGGACAAGTACGCGTTCCAGCGCTTTGTCACCATGGCGGGCACGATCGCGGAAAGCGAAGCCAAGCCGACCAAGTCGGACATCATCACCAAGATCGCGGCCGCCTCGCAGGCGCTCGACGACGCGCTGGTGCCGGATGACAACCGCTACATCTACCTGACCAGCGAGATGTACAAGCTGGTGTGCACCTCGGATGAGTTTGCGGGCGTGGACGTGCTCGCGCGCCAGACCATCGCCAAGGGCGTGTGCGGCGAGGTGTTCGGCATGAATGTGGTGCGCGTGCCGAAATCCTACCTGCCGGACAATGTGTATTTCCTTGTCACGCACAAGGACGCGGTGCTCATGCCGTACAAAATCGCGGACGCCAAGGTGCACGAGGATCCGGTCGGCGTGTCCGGCGCGCTGATCGAAGGCCGCCACTACTACGACGCCTATGTGCTGGGCGCCAAGTGCGGCGGCGTGTATGCGCTGGTCGCGGCGAATTCCGTGACCGACGCGCCGACCATCTCGGCGGGCGTCATCACCATTCCGCAGGACGCCGCGGTGCGCTACACGCTGGACGGCTCGGACCCGCGCTACTCGGATTCCGCCAAGGACTACACCGCCTCTACCACGCTGGAGGCCGAGGAGGGCTGCAAGATCCGCGCCTACGCGGTCAAGGACGGCCTGTATCCGTCCCCGCTTGCCGAGGGCGAGTAATTTCCCCGGCCGACAGGCCGCAGCATGAAAAAGCCGCCCATCGGGCGGTGTGAGACTGTCGAAAAACATAGTTTTTCGAACAGTCTCTCGTTTGAAACTACAGTTTCAAACGAATATTCCGCTGTCTGCGCGCGTCCTGCGGACACACTTGCCAGCGGTTTGTATAAAAACCGAGATACATGCTCCCGGTTTTTATGAATATTGCGGCATGCCGCAATATTCTATTTCATGCGCGCCTGCGGCGCGGAAACTTTTTCGACAAGCTGAAGCCGCCCATCGGGCGGCGTAAAACAGGCTCCCAGCCTGACCCGGGCGTGCGCGCTTGCGTCCGGCTGGGGGCCGATCTTACAACAAAGGAGGAATCCCATGACCGGAACCGAATGCTTCCGCGCGGCGCTGAACCTGCTCTCGGAAACGCCGGACAGCGGCACCTATTATGAGCAGTTCGCGCTGGGCGCGCTCAACCAGCTGCTGGCCAACAGCCTGCGGGAGATCAACGCCGAGCGCATGTTCTGCGCCGAGCAGCCTTATACCGCCCCGCCCCAGCTGGAAGCGCTGGACGATGAGATCCCGGCGGGCGACTGGCTGGCGCGCGAGTGCTTCCCCTACGGGCTGGCGGCGCTGCTGGTCGCGGATGACGACAAGGCCAAATTCAACTGGGCGGCCACCGAATACACCGACCGGCTGCTGCGCCACTGTCCGGCGCAGCTGACCGGCATACAGGAGATGGTCTGATGCGCGCTTACCGATTCCCGCAGACTGAAACCGAGCGCATGACGGTGATCAGCCGCTTCGGCGGCGTGGACTTCCGCACCCATCCGACCAAGGTACTGCTCTCCCGCTCGCCCGACATGCAGAATATGATCTGCGACCAGAACGACTTTCTGGTCAAGCGCACGGGCTGGAAAACGCAGCAGACCTATGCAAACGCGCCCATTTACGGTCTGTTTCCCCTGCCGGACGGTTCGGGCTTTGCCGTCCACGCGGGGAACAAGCTGTATGCCCGTCCCACAGAGGGGACCCAGACCGAGCTGTGCGCGGACATGAACCAGGCGTTTTCCCAGTCGTTCATCATGGGCGGCGTGCTCTACCTGCTCGACGGCGCGGCGTACCGGGCGGTGCGCCGCAATGCGGATGACGACGGCTGGGAAGCGGTCAAGGTCGAGGACATCGCCTATGTGCCGACCACGACCATCTCCGCCGCGCCCACGGGCGGCGGCACGAGCTATGAAGCGGTCAACCTGCTCACGCCCAAGCGCATCAACACCTTTATCGGCAACGGCTCGGCGACCCAGTTTCAGGTGGACGCCAAAGATCTGGACAGCGCGGCCGTCACGGCTGAGGTGGACGGGACCGCGGTCACGGTCTCCTCGGTCAACCGCACGACCGGGCTGGTGACGCTGGCCTCCGCGCCCCCGAACGGCAACGGGCTGGCCAATGTGTCCATCGCCTTTTCCAAGACCGTGGAGGGCTATGCGGACAAGATCAACCAGTGCCGCATCGCGGGTCTGTACGGCGGCAAGAACGACACGCGCGTCTTCGTCGCCGGCAATCCGGACGAGCCGGACTGCGACTGGCAGAGCGGTCTGTACGACCCGACGTATTTCCCCGATCTGGGCTACACCCGCATGGGCACGGATGCGTCCGCGATCGTCGGCTATCTCAAGCAGTACGACAGCCAGCTGGTCATCAAATCCGGCGGCGCGCAGGAGGCGACCAGCTATCTGCGCTCCTATCTGATGGCGGATGACGGGTCCGCGCTCTACCCGCTCCGGCAGGGCGCACAGGGCGAGGGCGCGGCCGCGCCGCGCAGCTTCGCCACGCTGAACGACCTGCCGCTGTTCCTGTCCGCGCGCGGGGTGCAGGGCGTGTTCGGCACCGCGGTCGCCGAGCAGCGCACCATCCGCTCGGTGTCGGACGCGATCGTCCCGCGGCTCGCCGCGGAGGCCGATCTGGCGGACGCCTGCGCGATCGTTTATAAGAGCAAGTACTATCTGGCTGTGGGCGGACACATGTATGTGGCGGACGGTGCGCTGACCGAGGAAAACGGCGACCCGGCGTGGTTTTACTGGACCGACGTGCCGGCGCAGTGCCTGGCCGTGCTGGACGGGCGGCTGTGGTTCGGCACAGCGGACGGCCGCCTGTGCCGCTTCGCCGAGGCGGCGGAGGACCACGCGTACAGCGACGACGAGGC
This sequence comes from uncultured Agathobaculum sp., assembly GCA_944380945.1. Lineage (GTDB taxonomy): Bacteria > Bacillota > Clostridia > Oscillospirales > Butyricicoccaceae > Agathobaculum. The sequence goes on from CALWJG010000015.1 coordinate 13,328, forward strand.
CGCGATCGACGCCTATTGGCGCACGCCCACCCTGCCGCTCGCGGACTGGGGGCGGGTCAAGACCGTGCGCGACGTCGTGCCCACGCTCATGCCCTACTCCCGCTCGGGCGCGACCGTGCAGTATGAGAACGAGAACGGCAAAACGCTCGCGCTCTCGCGCAACATGGACCTGTTCTCGTTCAAAACGCTGGACTTTTCGCGTTTTTCATTCCGCTGCATCCCGGGCGCGGTCAGCTTCCGCACCCGCTGGCGGCAGCACCGCATGCCGCTGTTCGCGGTGCGCATCGGCAACGACCGGCCGGACGAGCCCTTCGGCCTGCTGGCGCTCACCATCCGCTGGACCGAAGGGCAGCCCGTGATCTGATGAAAGGAGGGAAACGATTTGGCGAAAAATTATCGTGACAATTTCGACTATTCCGAGGCGATCGCCAACACGACCGACGCCGGCGAGCGGCAGCAGCTGCTCTCCGAGCGCCAGAACAAGATCGATGCCGAGGGGCTGTCTGGCAAGGTTGCTTCCAACGAGGCGGTTGCGACCTGGAACGGCGACTACCGCCCGTATACCGTCTCCTCAGGCGGCGGCAGCGACAAGGGCGGCGGCCGGGTGATCTCATATGAGCAGGACAGCTCTGCCAGCCTGGAAGCGCTCAACCAGCTGTATGCCGCAGCGGAGGCTGCGCGGCTGCAGCGGTTCGAGGCCGCGCGCGAGCGCATCCAGCAGCAGCTGCAGAGCAACCTGTCTGCGATCGAGACCGACTACACCGCCGGCATGACGCAGACCGACATCAACGCGCGCCAGTCCGTGCTCGCGAACGAGGAAAAGCTGGCGGCGCTCGGCTTGAACATGGGCGCGCGCGGCGCGGCGGCGACCTCGGGCGCGGCGGAATCCAGCCGCATCGCGCTGGACAACCAGTACCGCAGCGATCTGAACGCGCTCGGGCAGGCGCGCCTGTCCGCCCGCGCCGCAGCGCGGGACAGCGCAGCCGATCAGGAGGCCGCGCTTGAGAGCGATTACTATGTCTCCGCGGAAAACGCCGCGCTCCAGCAGGCGCAGGCGCAGCTGGCGCAGTTCAATGCGGACCGCGATTACAGCATCTCGCTGGCCGGCCTGACCGGCTTCCTGAACGGCACGCCGACCATGAGCTGGTACAACTATCAGCTCAACGCGGGCAGCGCAGCCAACAGCGCGGCGCTTGGTATGCTTGAGCTGTCGAACGACATGCAGGCAGTGGCTTACGAGCAGGCGCTCAACCGCTGGAAAACCAGCGGCTATGTGCAGTCGGGCGATGCGGATATCCTCGGCGTGCCGGCCGGCACACCGACTGCGGACGTCAGCTACCAGAACGCCAATCTGGCGCTGCAGCAATGGAAATCCGGCTACTGGTACTAATCCGCCTTACAGACGCAAAAAGCCGCTCACCTGTCGGTGAGCGGCTTGAGACTGTCGAAAAACATGGTTTTTCGAACAGTCTCTCGTTTGAAACTACAGTTTCAAACGAATATTCCGCTGTCTGCGCGCGCCTTTCAGGCACACTTGACAGCGGTTTGTATAAAATCCGAGGTACACGCCCCCGGATTTTATGAAAGCAGCGGTTCCACCGCTGCTTTCTGTTTGAATGCGCGCCTGCGGCGCGAAAACTTTTCGACAAGCTAAAGCCGCCCACCGGGGCGGCTTTGCTGTGCGTATTGACTTACTTGTTCTTCAGGTTGAAGAAAGCGTCCTTGCCGAGGTACTGCGCAACATCCTCGCCCAGCTCTTCCTCGATGCGGAGCAGCTGGTTGTACTTGGCAACACGGTCGGTGCGGCTCGGCGCGCCGGTCTTGATCTGGCCCGCGTTGAGCGCAACCGCGATGTCCGCGATGGTCGCGTCCTCGGTCTCGCCCGAACGATGGGAGACGACTGCGGTGTAGCCCGCGCGGTTCGCCATCTGGATGGCGTCCAGGGTCTCGGTCAGCGAGCCGATCTGGTTGACCTTGATCAGGATGGAGTTGGCAACACCCAGATCGATGCCCTTCTTCAGACGGGTGGTGTTGGTGACGAACAGGTCGTCGCCGACCAGCTGGATCTTGTCGCCCAGCGCCTTGGTCAGCATCGCCCAGCCTTCCCAATCCTCTTCGGCCATGCCGTCCTCGAGGGAGATGATCGGGTACTTGTCCGCAAAGGTCTTCCACATCTTGACCAGCTGCTGCTGGGTCAGCTTCTTGCCGGACTTGGGCTGGATATAGCACTTCTCCTCGTCGTTCCACCACTCGGAGGAAGCAGCGTCGATCGCGATCATGAAGTCCTCGCCGGGCTTGTAGCCGGCCTCTTCGATGGCCTTGACGATAACCTTGAGCGCGTCCTCATCCTTCTTCAGGTTGGGCGCGTAGCCGCCCTCGTCGCCGACGCCCGCAGCCGGGGTGCCGTTCTCCTTGAGGGTGGTCTTGAGCTGATGGAACACCTCAGCGCAGCGGCGCAGCGCCTCGCGGAAGGACGGGGCGGATACCGGCATGATCATGAACTCCTGGATCTCAACGTTGTTGGTCGCGTGCGCGCCGCCGTTGAGGATGTTCATCATGGGCATCGGCAGGGTCTTGGCGTTGCAGCCGCCGATATAGTTGTAAAGCGGCAGGGAGAGCGCCTCAGCAGCCGCCTTGGCAACCGCCAGAGAAACGCCCAGGATCGCGTTCGCGCCGAACTTGGTCTTGTTCGGGGTGCCGTCCGCCTCGATCATGGCCTTGTCGATGGCCTGCTGGTCGAGCGCATTCATGCCGATGATGGTCTCGGCGATCTCGCCGTTGACCGCGTCGACCGCCTTGAGGACGCCCTTGCCGTTGTAACGGGACTTGTCGCCGTCACGCAGCTCGCAGGCCTCAAAGATGCCGGTCGAAGCGCCGGACGGAACCGCCGCGCGGCCCATGTAGGCGCCAGTGTCGCCCTCAACGTAAACTTCGACCTCTACGGTCGGATTGCCGCGGGAGTCCATGACCTCACGGCCGAGTACATCAACAATTTCAATGTAGCCCTTCATAATTTTTTCTCCTTTATTATAAATTTGGAAAAGCTGACAAATCAAATGGCGAATGGAACAGGGGGAATGTTTCCCCTTCCATTCCCGTTTCCTGCGGGCGCGCA
>CALWJG010000016.1 GCA_944380945.1 uncultured Agathobaculum sp.
TCGCACTACACTTGATTCGTAAACCAAGTTAAGCTTTCTCGTTGTTTAATTTACAAGGTGCAATTTTTTCATGCCTTCGGCTTTTAAGCCTCCGACATGAACGCTTCACAGAAAGATTACCAAGCTCTTTCAAGCTCTTTACCTCTCGGTGACAGCTTATTTAGTTTATCATACTCAGTCCGCTTTGTCAAGAACTTTTTTCTTCTTTTTTCGAAGCCCTTTCGGCGGTTCTCAACTCGCTTTGAACTTTTCCGACCGCCGCCCCTCGCGAAGCAGCTTATTTATATTACCAGATGCCACCTTCAATGTCAAGCGTTTTTTTCATTTTCCGCCCTCTTTTTTGCAAAGGCATCCAACGCTGCCTCATCCATAGGCAAACAGCAGTTTTTTCTCGTTGTTTACACCGAAATTTCGACAAAAATCCCGCCTGTAAATACAGGCGGGATGCAAAGGCTTATGCCATGTCCTGATCAGGCCTGCTTCATCAGCTCAGCCAGCATCATGACCTTGTCTACGTTGCCTTCAACCTTGATCTTACCTTCCGCAACAGCAACCTGCGGAACGAGCTTGCCGCTCAGAACCTTTTCCAGATTGGTCATCGTGCCCGAGACGCACGCATCGCGGTCGATATACTCATAAGGCATTACAGACAGCACACCGTTGAGGATCTCGATGTAGAACACACCAGTAACCTTACCGGTAAGGTTGAACTGAACCGCTACTTTACCCTGCGTTCCAGCGATATCTGCTTTGCTAAGCTTGTTGTAGATTTTGCCGATCAACTGATCAACGGTCATTGGAATCGCCCCCTGGTCGTATTTGTAATTCTATTATACTTTTTTTCGCGAAAAAAGCAAGCCTATTTTGGTACTTTATCAGAGAAAATCTGCGTTAATCCGCAGATTCAGCTCTTGCGCACAAACTGCGTATGGCAATGCGGGCAGGTGATATTGATTTTTCCCTTGCCGCGCGGCACGCGCAGCCGTTGTCCGCAATGCGGACATTTGAAGTAGCGGTGCGTCTTGCGGTCCGCAAAGCGCAGGCGTGCATTGCGCAGGCGGTTCGCCAGCGGCCCCCACCAACGCAGGAATTTCTGGTTCTCGGCATAGCGCGCCTGAATGTTGCGCGAGAGCATGCGGAAATAGCACAGACAGAGCAATGCAAGGATGAAAATCCCCATCCAGCTCCAGCGCGTCACCATCTCCACTACGATCAGCACAAGTCCCAGCACCAGCAGGGCTGCATTGAGCTGGTCGTTGCCATATCGCCCCGCCATGAAACGGCGCAAGAAATCCATCATTCCGCCCCCTTTCCTGCATGTTCAAAAATCAGCGCCAGCACCTCGTCGCGCCCGTCGCCCTTTTCTGCGGAAAACGGGATAACCGGCACTTCCTCCGGCAGCAGAAGCGTCTGGCGGATCTCCGCCAGATTGCCCTCCAGCTGGCTCTTCTTGATCTTATCCAGCTTGTTGGCGATCACGACCCACGGCTTTTCCGACGCGCGGAACCACTCCGCCATGGTCACGTCGTCCCGTGTGGGCTTATGGCGGATGTCCACGATCTGGATGCCGAGCGTAAGCAGACCGCGGGCGAAATAGGTCTCCATCAGCGCACCCCAGCGCTGCTGCTCCGCCTTGGATACCCGCGCATAGCCGTAGCCCGGCAGGTCGACCAGATACAGCTGCTTGTCGATCACAAAATAGTTGATGTGGATGGTCTTGCCCGGCTGGGCGCTGACGCGCGCAAAGTTTTTGCGACTCAGCAGCTTGTTGATCACCGAGCTTTTACCCACATTGGATTTGCCCGCAAACACGATCTGCGGCAGGCCGTCCGCCGGAAAATCGGCTTCCTTGACGGCCGAGCGCAGAAATTCCACATTGTGCAGGTTGGGCAGCCTGCGTTCCTGTTCCATACTCATTGCATCACCGCCGGCGCTGCCGTATCCGTCTTGCGCGCGACCGGACTGCTGCGCGAGGACCGGCGGCGTTTGCCGGGCCGGCGCGAGAAATCGATCGCTGTTTCCATCACTGTGTCCATGTGCGCGGCCGGCACAAAGCGCAGGGTTTCGCGCACAACCGGCTCGATATCCTGCAGATCGGCCTCGTTGTCCTTGGGGATAACGACCGTCTTGATGCCCGCGCGGTAGGCCGCCATGGTCTTTTCGCGCAGGCCGCCGATGGGCAGCACGCGCCCGCGCAGCGTGACCTCGCCGGTCATCGCCACGTCATGGCGCACTGGCGCCTCGGTCAGGGCCGAAACCAGCGCGGTCGTGATCGTCACGCCCGCAGAGGGGCCGTCCTTGGGCACCGCCGCCTCCGGGAAATGGATATGCAGGTCGTTGTCCTTGTAGAACATCGGGTCGATCGACAGCTCGCTCGCGCGCGAGCGCACAAACGTCACCGCCGCCTTGGCGCTCTCCTGCATGACCGTGCCCAGATTGCCGGTGACCTCGATCTTGCCCGTGCCGGGCACGACCGCCACCTCGACCTCGAGCATCTCGCCGCCCACGCTGGTCCACGCCAGACCGTTGACAATGCCGACCTCGTCCTTTTTGCTCACCACGTCGTCCTTATACGGCGCAACGCCCAGCAGGCTTTCGATGTTCTTCTCCGTCACCGTCAGCCGGCGGCCGCCGTCCGCCACATGCTTGGCCGCCTTGCGGCACAGCTTGGCGAGCAGCTGCTCCAGCCGGCGCACGCCCGCCTCGCGCGTATACCCCGCAATCACCTTGCCGAGCATCTTTTCGGACAGCGCCAGCTGCCCCTTTTCCAACCCGTGCTTTTTCATCTGCTTGGGCAGCAGGTGGTGCAGCGCGATCTGGCGCTTCTCCTCCTCGGTGTAGGAGGACAGCTCGATAACCTCCATGCGGTCGAGCAGCGGGCGCGGCACGGTGGACAGATCGTTCGCCGTGGTCAGAAACAGCACGTCCGACAGATCGAACGGCAGCTCGATATAGTGGTCGCGGAAGGCCACGTTCTGCTCGGTGTCCAGCACCTCGAGCATGGCCGAGGCCGGGTCGCCGCGGAAGTCGTTGCCCATCTTGTCGATCTCGTCAAGCAGGATGAGCGGGTTGGACGTGCCCGCGCGGCGCAGCGCGTCGATGATGCGGCCGGGCATCGCACCGATATAGGTCTTGCGGTGGCCGCGAATGTCCGCCTCGTCGCGCACGCCGCCCAGGCTCATGCGCGCGTAGCTCCGCCCCATGGCCTCGGCGACCGATTTGGCGATCGAGGTCTTGCCCACGCCCGGCGGGCCGACCAGGCAGAGCACCTGTCCGCGCAGCTCGGGCGCGAGCGACTTGACCGCCAGGAATTCCATGATGCGCTCCTTGACCTTTTTCAGGCCGTAATGGTCGCGGTCGAGGATGGCCTGCGCCTCTGCAAGGTCGAGCCGCTCCTCACTCTTTTTGTTCCACGGCAGGTCGAGCACCGTGTCCAGATAGGTGCGCACCACGCCCTGCTCCGCGCTCGAGCCGCCCAGCTTGGCAAAGCGGTCCACTTCCTTGATGAGCTTGTCCTCGCACTCCTGCGGCAGATGCAGCGCGAGCACGCGCTCGCGGTAGCTCTCCGCCTCCGCTGCGGTATCCTGCTCGCCCAGCTCGGTCTGGATGACTTTGATCTGCTCGCGCAGGTAATACTCGCGCTGGTTTTTATCCATCTGGGTCTTGAGCTCGTCCTGGATCTCATTTTCGATCTTGAGGATCTCGGTCTCCTCGCCCAGCAGGCGGATCACCATCGTCAGGCGGCGGGTGACGCTCAGCTCCTCCAAAATCTCCTGCTTGGCGTCCACCTCGACGGGCAGGTTCTGCGCGATGAAGTCGGCCAGCCAGCCCGGCTCGCCGCCCTCCGCCACAGTCACCTCCACGTCGGGCGAGATGCGTGGCGAATTCTGCGCATATTCAGAAAAGCGCTCCTGCGCCGTGCGCACCAGCGCCTGCGCGCGACGTTCGGTCACACCGTAGACATAGTCCTCCAGCGTCTCAAGCTGCGCATAAATGCAGCCGTCCTCTTCCTTGGGCGCTTCAAACTGGTGGACGAGCGCGCGCGACTTGCCCTCGACCAGCACGCGGATATTGTCGCCCGGCAGGCGCAGGATCTGCCGCACCACACACACCGTGCCGATCTGGTAGAGGTCGTCCGGCGCGGGGGTGTCGGTCTTGAGCTCGCGCTGCGCGGTCAGGAAAATGCGCTGTCCGCATTTCATCGACGCCTCTAATGCGCGAATGGAGAGCATCCGGCCGACGTCGAAATGGATGATCATATGGGGAAACGCCGTCAGCCCGCGCAGCGGCAGCACCGGCAGGCGGTCGAGCGTCGCTTCAGTTGTTCCTTTCATAGTCCTACTCCTTATGCAGGAAAATTGCTAATAGCGTCAGTATAGTATATTTCCCGCCATTTGTAAAGCGGTAAGCCGCGGGGAAAATGACAAAAATGCGGGCGAGACCATTGTCCCGCCCACATTGATGTTGTTTTACCCGTTATGCACTTTTGTTCGGCTGGGGCAGCTGTCCGGCGGAAAGCTCGGGCTTTTTCGCCTCGGGCAGCGCCGTGCGCACGCCGTGCGTGATCTCCGGGCCGGATTCGCCCGTCACCGTGCCGGGGGTGATGACCACACGGCACACGGTCTCGTCCGACGGGATGCGGAACATGATGTCGGTCATCACGTTCTCCAGCACGCCGCGCAGGCCGCGCGCGCCGGTCTTGCGCTCAAGCGCGATCTCCGCGACCTTTTCCAGCGCCTCCGGCTCAAATGCCAGCTCGACGCCGTCCAGCGCGAGCAGCGTCTGGTACTGCTTGACCAGTGCGTTCTTGGGCTCCTGCAGGATGCGCACGAGCGCGTCCTTGTCCAGCGTATCCAGCGACACGATAGCCGGCAGGCGGCCGATCAGCTCGGGGATCAGGCCGTACTTCATCAGGTCGTGCGGCTCGATCTGCGCGAGCAGGCGGTCGGTCTGGTCCTCCTTCTGGCTCTTGACGTCCGAGCCGAAGCCCATGCCCTGCCTGCCGATGCGCTTCTGGATGATACCCTCGATGCCGTCGAACGCGCCGCCGCAGATAAACAGGATGTTGGTCGTATCGATCTGGATAAACTCCTGATGCGGGTGCTTGCGCCCGCCCTGCGGGGGGACGTTGGCCGTCGTGCCTTCGAGCATCTTGAGCAGCGCCTGCTGCACGCCCTCGCCCGACACGTCGCGCGTGATGGACGGGTTTTCGCTTTTGCGGGCGATCTTGTCGATCTCATCGACATAGATGATGCCGTGCTCGGCCAACTCCACGTCGAAATCTGCCGCCTGGATCAGGCGCAGCAGGATGTTTTCCACATCCTCGCCCACATAGCCCGCCTCGGTCAGTGTGGTCGCGTCCGCGATCGCGAACGGCACCTGCAGCGTCTTGGCGAGCGTCTGCGCGAGCAGCGTCTTGCCCGAGCCCGAGGGGCCCAGCATCAGGATGTTGGATTTCTGCAGCTCCACCTCGGTCTCCGGGTGGTAGATGCGCTTGTAATGGTTGTAGACCGCGACCGAGAGCGCGACCTTGGCGCGCTCCTGCCCGATCACATAATCGTCCAGCACCGCCTTGAGCTCCTGCGGTGTTGGCAGGTGTTCGGGCCGGGCTGCTGCGTCCTCCGCATGATCCTCGGGCGAAAAGTCCAGCTCATCGTCCAGGATGCTGGTGCACACGCCGATGCACTCGTCGCAGATATACACGCCCGGGCCCGCGATCAGCTTGCGCACGCGGTTCTGGGGCTTGCCGCAGAAGGAACATTTCAGCATCTTATCATCGTCAAAATTCGGCATACTGTACCTCTATCCGGAAATTTGCCACAAAGTGGCGGGTCAATGCTTGTCGAACACCTTATCGATCAGGCCGTACTCCATCGCTTCCTGCGCGGTCATGAAGTTGTCGCGCTCACAGTCCGCGGTGACGACCTCGATCGGCTTGCCGGTGTTCTTGGACAGGATCTCGTTCATACGCTTTTTGATGATCTCCAGGCGCTTCATGTGGATCGCCATATCGGTGATCTGGCCCTGCGTGCCAGCGGACGGCTGGTGGATCATGATCTCCGCGTTGGGCAGCGCGTAGCGCTTGCCCTTTGCGCCCGAGGACAGCAGGAACGCGCCCATGGACGCCGCCATGCCGATGCAGATGGTGGACACGTCGCACTTGATATAGTTCATCGTGTCGTAGATCGCCATGCCTGCCGTGACCGAGCCGCCCGGGCTGTTGATATACAGCGAGATATCCTTGTCCGGGTCCTGCGCCTCCAGATACAGCAGCTGCGCCACCACGAGGGACGCGGTGGTGTCGTTGACTTCCTCGCACAGCATGACGATGCGGTCGTTAAGCAAACGGGAATAGATATCGAACGAGCGCTCGCCGCGCCCGGTCTGCTCAATGACCATGGGGACTAAACTCACTTGAAAGACTCCTTCCATAACATTCGGCCGAAACCGCGGTTTCGGTCGAGGGGACGCCCCTGCGGCCTACGGCCGCAAAGGCTATTGCGCCCGATCCGGACAAAAATCCTGATTTTCCCCGAATCGGCCTCTGCATAAAAAGCGCGGGCCAAGCTCGCGCTTTTTATGAGACAGGCGGCGAAGCCGCCCGCCTCTTTTCTACTTACTGCACGGATGCGCAGATCACTCCGCGGACTCCTCCGCAGCCTCGGCGCTCTCGCCCTCGTCGGCAGCCTTCTTCTTGGCCGCGGGCTTCTTGACCTTGGCGTTCTTCTTGAGGAACTCAAGCGCGTTGGTGATCTTCAGATCGCCGGACAGCGCCTCAGCCGACACCATGGCCTTGATCTTGTCAGCCTCCATGCCGTACTGCTCTGCCATCTTAGCATATTCGTCCTCGAGCTCCTTGTCGGAAACTGCGATATTCTCCAGCTCAGCAACCTTTTCCAGCGCCAGACGGACCTTGACCTGACGGTCGGCCTGATCGTGGAACATCGCACGGAACGCGCCCATCTCAGTGCCGGTCATCTTGAGGTACTGGTCCAGCTGCATGCCCTGCATCTGCAGGCGGTAGCCGAAGTCCTGTACCATCGAGTCGATCTGGCCCTCGACCATGGCCTGCGGGATGTCAGCCTTCATGTCCGCGATCACCGCGTCGAGGATCTTCTCCTCCATCGCGTGGTCGGCGGCGTCCTGACGCTCCTTCTTCAGGCGGTCGGTGATCTCCTTCTTGAGGTCGTCCAACGTCTCGCAGGTGTCGGAAACATCCTTGGCGAACTCGTCGTCCAGCTCAGGCAGAATGGTCTCCTCGACCTTGTGCACCTTGCACTTGAACACGGCTTCCTTGCCGGCCAGCTCCTTGGCGTGGTACTCCTCCGGGAAGGTGACGACAACGTCCTTCTCGTCGCCCGCCTTGCAGCCGATCAGCTGATCCTCAAAGCCCGGGATAAAGGTGCCCGAGCCCAGCGTCAGCATATGGTGCTCCGCCTTGCCGCCCTCAAAAGCGACGCCGTCGACAAAGCCCTCAAAGTCGATGTCGACCGTGTCGTTCTTCTTGGCCTTGCGGTCAACGGTCTCGGTGCGCGCGTTGCGCTGCGCCAGACGGTTCAGCTCCGCCTTGACGTCCGCCGCCGGGACCTTGACGGTCTCCTTCTCGACCTCGACGCCCTTGTACTCGCCCAGCTCGACCTCCGGCTCGACCGGGACCTTGGCGATGATGGTCAGGCCGCCCTCTTCCGCCGGATCGCCCAGATCGACGTCCGCACGGCCGACCGGCTTGATGCCGGCCTTCTCGACTGCCATCTCCATGGCGTCCGGATATATGATATTGAAAGCCTCTTCAAAGAACACGCCTTCGCCGTACAGCTTTTCGATCATCTTGCGCGGCGCGTGGCCCTTGCGGAAGCCCGGTACCGTGATGTTCTTGCCGGTCTTCTTGAACGCCTTGTCCTTGGCGGCCTCAAACTCGGCCTTGGTGATTTCGATCGTCAGGGCTACAATGCTGTGCTCCTGCTTTTCCGTGTTTTTCAGTTCCATTGTTGCCAAACTCCTTACTTGTGAATACTTCTATGGTATCTAAAATATTCTACCAGATTATTTTGTGGATTTCCACACTTTTTTCTATTTTTTCAAAAAAACCGGTGTGAAATCCACATGATCGCCCGACACCAACCGCCACTCGATGCCCTCGTGCACCCCTTCGACCGCCCAGCGCAGGCTGTCCGAGTGCAGATGGCCGTAGATGCAGCGGCGCACGCCGTAGCGCTGCATCAGCTCGATCATCGGCCCGCAGCGGAAATTCGCGTACAGCGGCGGATAGTGCAGAAAGCAGATGATCTCCTCCGGGTCCTGCGCCGCGCCCAGCTTTAACGACGCCTCCAGCCGCAGCAGCTCACGGCGGAATATCTTCTCGTTGTGCGGGTCGGAGAAATCCTCCTCAAACGGCCAGCCCCGCGTGCCGCACAGCGCGGTCCTTCCGTAGAAAAAACAGTTGTTGTGCAGAAAATCCATGGTGGTAAAGCCGTTTGCGTCCAGAAAGCGGTGCATTTTGGCTGCGGTCTCCCACCAGAGGTCGTGGTTGCCTTTCAGGATGATCTTTTTGCCCGGCAGGCTTTCGATGAGCGCGAAATCGCCCTTTGCCTCCTCCAGACTGATGCCCCACGAGATGTCCCCGCCCAGCACGACCGTATCCTCCGGCGCGATCAGCGCCTTCCAGCGCGTCACGATCTTTTCCGTGTAGCCCTGCCAGCGGCCGCCGAAGATGTCCATGGGTTTTTCCACGCCCGTCGCCAGATGCAGGTCGGCCAGCGTATACAGCGCCATGCTTACAGGTCCTTCAGCAGGCTGACCGTCGAGAGGATGTCCGCCTTGTCCACCACGCGGTCAAAGCGCGGCGCCTTGCCCGCGAGCGCGGCGAGCGGCGCGGGCGCCGGCACGCCCGTCAGCCCGGTCAGCATATCCAGCTGGGTCACGTCGTCCTTTTCGAGTGTGCCGCCCATCGCCTCGATGACCGAGCGGCAGAACTTGAACGGCGACGCCGTGGACGCGATCACGGTCGGGGTCTTGTCGCCCGTGCGCGCGCGGTAGTCCTCGTACACGCGGACCGCGACCGCCGTGTGCGGGTCGCACAGATAGCGCTCGTTCTCCCACAGCGCACGGATGGTCTCCGCGGCCTGCGCATCGTCGCAGCAGCCCGCATCGAAGTCCGCGTCGATCTTCGCGAACACCTCCGCCGCCACCTGATAGCTGCCCTCCTTTGCGAGCTTGTCCATCAGGCCGGCGACCAGCTTGTCGTCGTAATCCGAAGCGAAAAACAGCAGGCGCTCGAGGTTGGACGAGATCAGGATGTCCATCGAGGGCGAGGTGGTGGTGTAGAAATCGCGGTTCTTGTCATAGCTGCCGCCCTTTTTGAAAAAGTCGGTCAGCACGTTGTTGCGGTTGGAGGCGCAGATCAGCTTGCCCACCGGCAGGCCCATCCGCTTCGCGATATACGCCGCAAGGATGTTGCCGAAGTTGCCGGTCGGGACGCAGATGTTGATCTTTTCGCCCATTTTGACCGCGCCGCTCCCCACCATATCGCAGTAGGCGGAGATATAGTACGCGATCTGCGGCGCGAGGCGGCCCCAGTTGATCGAGTTGGCCGACGACAGCATCATGCCGTCCCGGTCGAGCTGCGCGCGGGTCTGCTCGTCGGTGAAAATGCGCTTGACCGCGCTCTGCGCGTCGTCAAAATTGCCGCGGATGGCCACGACCTCGACGTTCGCGCCCTCCTGCGTCACCATCTGCAGCTTCTGCATGGGCGACACGCCGTCCACCGGGTAGTATACCATGATCTTGGTGCCCTCGACGTCGTGGAAGCCGTCCAGCGCGGCCTTGCCCGTGTCGCCCGAGGTGGCGACCAGGATGCACGCCGTGCGCGTCTCGCCCGTCTTGCGCAGCGAGGCGGTCAGCAGGTGCGGCAGGATCTGCAGCGCCATGTCCTTGAACGCGCAGGTCGGCCCGTGCCACAGCTCGAGCAGGTGCTTGCCGTCCGCCAGCGGCACGACCGGCGCGGTGTTCCCGCCACCGAACTTGTCGTCCGCATACGCCTTGGCCGCATATCCCGCCAGCTCCTCGCCCGAAAAATCGGTCAGGAACTTGCCGAGCACGCGCGCCGCGCGGCCCTTGTAATCCAGATTGGCCATGGCGTGCCAGTCCTCCGCGGTCAGCGCTGGAAAGGCCGTCGGGCAGTACAGGCCGCCGTCCGGCGCGATGCCGTTTGCGATCGCATAGGCCGCGGATACCTTGCGGGATTTGTCCCTTGTGCTTACGTAATCCATAAATAACCTCCGGTTTGCCGCGGATGCCGTGCATCCGCAGCGTGTATTTCTATCCATACACGCGCCCCTGCGGGCGCGGATTTCTCATTTCAAAGCACGCGCTTGATAAACGCCGCTGCGTTGTCGTAAAACAGCCCGTTGACCGCGCGCTCGGTGTAGCCCAGCGCCAGCATGCGGTCGGCCAGCCGGTACAGGTCGCCCAGCCCGTCGATGCCCGCGGGCAGCTGGTCGCAGCCGTCAAAGTCACAGCCGAGCGCGACCGTCTTTTCCCCGTACATGCCGAGGAAGCGCTCGATGTGGTCGATCACGTCGTCGATCACCGAATCGCTCTGCCGCACGAGGAAGGGCGTATACAGGTTGACGCCGACGAGCCCCTTTCGCCGCGCGATCTCGGCGAACTGCCGGTCGGTCAGGTTGCGGGGGTGACGGCACAGCGCGCGCGAATCGCTGTGCGTGGCGACGAACGGCCCGTCGATCGTCTCGCACACGTCCCAGAACCCCCGTTCGGACAGGTGGGACACATCGACGATGATCCCCTTTGCCGCGCAGTCCCGCACGAGCCGCTTCCCCTCCGCGGTCAACCCCTCGTCCTGATCGATCACCGCCGGGCAGCCGTAGCGGCTGCGGTAATTCCAGACGAGGGTGATCAGGCGCACGCCCGCGTCGTAGGCGCAATCCAGCGCGTCCGGGCGGTCGGGCAGCAGCTCCGCCCCCTCAACAGACAGGAACGCGGCCGCCCGGCCCGACTGCACCGCCGCATCCAGATCCGCGGCGCAGGTGCAGAACGCCAGCCAGTCGGCGTTCGCGGCGAACTCGCGCCTTGCCGTTTGCAGCATGCGGTCAAACCGCTCGTCCGCCGGATGGTCGAGCAGGCAGTCCCGCCCCTTCGCCAGCTCCGCGGACGGCGCGCGCGTCCCGCAGAACAGCGCGAAGAACTGCGCATACCGGCCGTACCGCTGCGCAGCCGCACGGTTCACATGCAGGTCGTTTTCCCGCAGCCGCCTGCCGGTCTCGCAGCATTCATACAGGGTGTCACAGTGCAGGTCGAACAGGTTCATTCTCACCCTCCAAACGCATTCTCCCAATGGCGCAGGCGCGGCGGCAGGGGCGCACCCTCCTCGCCGTACACCTCGATCACGTCAAACCGCGGCTGCAGCGCGGACGGATGGCGCTGCAGCCATTCCGCGGCCGCCGCCAGAATACGCGCCTGCTTTGCCGGCGTGACGAACTCGCGCGCCGCCGCAAAGCGGTCGCTCTTCCGCGTCTTGACCTCGACGAATACAATATATTTGCCCTGCCGCGCGATGATGTCGATCTCGCCCAGCCGGGTGCGGAAATTCACATCCTCGACCGCGTATCCGCGGCCCTCGAGGAATGCCCGCGCCGCCCGTTCGCCCCACGCGCCCCTCATCGCGGCGCGTCCGGATGCTTCTCGTAAAACTTTTTGAGAAAGCTCATCCGGTGGATCGGACAGGGGCCATGCGCCAGCAGGGCCTCGTCATGCGCGCGGGTCTCATAGCCCTTGTGCTTTTCAAAGCCGTACGCCGGGTAGCGCTCGGCAAACTGCCGCATCAGGCGGTCCCTCGTCACCTTGGCGACAATGGACGCCGCCGCGACCGAGGGGATCTTCCCATCCCCCGCGACCACGCATTCGTGCGGCAGGCTGAGCCCCTCCGACCGGTTGCCGTCCACATAGACGAAATCCGCCGGGTGCGGCAGTCCCTCGACCGCCTGCCGCATGGCGCGGTAGGTGGCCTGCAGGATGTTGATCTCGTCGATGGTCTTTTCGTCCACAAGCGACACCGACCACGCAAGCGCCTCGCGGGTGATAACCTCGAACAGCGCTTCGCGCTTTTTCTCGCTGAGCTTTTTGGAGTCGTTCAGCCCCTCGATCACAATCCCGCCCGGCAGGATGACCGCCGCCGCGCATACCGGCCCCGCGACCGGCCCGCGGCCGGCCTCGTCCACCCCGCACACCGCGGAGTACCCCTGCGCCCAGGCTCTTTCTTCAAATTCCCATGTCATATCATCAAATCCCCGCGCGCCGCAGCGCGCCGTCAAACCGTGGTTTTAATCGACGTTTTCCAGCGTGATCCGCCCCAGCACGCCCCCGCGGAACTCATCGAGCAGGATATGCGCCATGCGCTCGGTGTCGATCTCGCCGCCGCGCAGCAGAAAGCCGCGCCGCCGTCCCGCCTGCTGCAGCAGGTCGTAGCCGAGAAAATCGCTCTCCGCCGGGATCTCGACGCGGTAGCGGTCGATGATCGCCTGCGGCGCCTGCTGGGCGAGCAGCTCCATCAGCTTGCAGCCAAGCGTCTCCACATCCAGAATATCGTCCTTGATCGCGCCTGTGCACGCCAGCAGGATGCCCACGCGCTCATCGTCGAACTTGGGCCACAGGATGCCCGGCGTGTCGAGCAGGTCGATGCCGCCCTCCACGCGGAACCACTGGCTGCCGCGCGTCACGCCCGGCTTGTCCGCCGCCTTGGCAGACTTGCGGCCGAGGATGCGATTGATAAAGGTGGATTTGCCCACGTTCGGGATGCCGACCACCATCACACGCACCGCCTTGCCCACAAGACCCTTTTCGTTCCACTGGGCGATCTTATCCGCCAGCAGCGTGCGCACTGCGTTTGCGAACGCCTGCGTGCCCGTACCAGCGCGGCTGTCGGTCTCGATGACTGCCATGCCCTGGCTGCGGAAGTATTTTGCCCACTCCGCGGTCTTTTTCGGGTCCGCCAGATCGATGCGGTTGAGGATCATCAACCGCGGCTTGCCCGCGGCGATCTCGTCCATATCCGGGTTGCGCGACACCTGCGGGATGCGCGCGTCCACGACCTCGCAGACCGCGTCCACCTGCTTGATATACTCCGCCATCTGCCGGCGGGTCCGGGTCATATGCCCGGGATACCATTGAATGTTCATCGTTACGCCACCGATCCGAATTCGCTGAACGGATAGACCACGTTCAGCACATGTCCCAGGATATACCGTTCATCCACCATGCCGAGCGCCGCCCACCGACTATCGGTGGAGGCGTTGCGGTTGTCGCCCATGACGAACACGCAGCCCTCGGGCACGGTCTGGGGATAGGCGATATCACCCATATTCTCCAGCGTGTTGATTTTTTCCGCGATATAGGGCTCGTCGAGCACCTCGCCGTTGACGATCACATCGCCGCTCGCGGGGTCGATGTCAACCGTGTCGCCGCCCGTGGCGATGATGCGCTTGACGATCGGCTGGTCGCCGTAAAAGCCCTCCTTGCGCAGCACGACGATGTCGCCCCGCGCCGGGTCATAATTCAGGTTGCTCACCAGCATGATGCTGTGGTCCTCGAGCGTCGGATACATGGACGAGCCGTCCACGCCGATCAGGCGCACGAAAAAGGTGAATACCACAACAAAAAATATCAGCACAGCCATCAGGGATTCGCCCCAGCCGAACAGCTCGCTGGAAAAGCGCCCCTCCGCTTTCTTTTTCTTCTTCTTTTCCGTTTGGGTCTCCTGCATTGCGATTCCTCCAGAAATAGATAAGCATACGGATTTATTATAGCGTTATCCGCCCCCGAGCGCAAGGAAAAAACGAAAATTCCTCGGGTGTGATCGAACTGGAACGCAAAAACGGGGAGCTTACGCTCCCCGTTTTTGTTTGGCTCTTTGATTAGATCTTTTCCGCGATCTTGGCAGCCTTGCCTACGCGGCCGCGCAGGTAGTACAGCTTGGCGCGGCGGACCTTACCGTTGCGCACGAC
Organism: uncultured Agathobaculum sp.; assembly: GCA_944380945.1. Classification (GTDB taxonomy): domain Bacteria; phylum Bacillota; class Clostridia; order Oscillospirales; family Butyricicoccaceae; genus Agathobaculum. The sequence goes on from CALWJG010000016.1 coordinate 14,019, forward strand.
CTCGAACTTCGCAACGTTCGGGGAGTGAACCGGGAAGGTCTTCTCAACGCCTACGCCGTAAGAGATGCGGCGGACGGTAACCGTCTGGTTAACGCCGGCGTGCTTCTTGGCAATGATGATGCCCTCGAAAACCTGAATACGCTCGCGGTTGCCTTCCTTGATCTTCGCGTGTACCTTGACGGTATCGCCGATCTTGAGCTCCGGCAGATCGCTCTTGAGCTGCTGCTCGGACAGTACTTTGACCAGATCCATTCTTCTGTCATCCTTTCGTCTTAGACATTCTTGCCCTATCCTCCCTACGAATAAGCAGAGGAATGCCCGTGTTACCGAAATATGATACCATACCGCGCCTTCGTTTGCAAGTATTTTTTGCGTAAAAACTGCAATATTTTCAGCGGGTCTTGGTTTTCCCGCCAATTCATAGTATAATGGTAACGATCAATTCTGTAAAGGAGCTTTTTCCATGTGGGCATATGAAAGCGTTTTTTACCAGATCTACCCGATCGGCTTCTGCGGCGCGCCGCGCGTCAACGACGGCGTGCTGAAAAACCGCATCGGCAAGGTTGCGGACTGGGCGGAGCATATCGCAAAGCTCGGCTGCAATGCGGTCTATTTCTCCCCCCTGTTTGAATCCGACAGCCACGGCTACGACACCCGCGACTTCCGTAAAATCGACTGCCGTCTGGGCACCAACAAGGATTTTGCCGCCGTGTGCGAAACCCTGCACAAAAACGGCGTCAAGGTCGTGCTGGACGGCGTGTTCAACCACGTCGGCCGCGGCTTCTGGGCGTTCCGCGACGTGCAGGAGAAAAAGTGGGACTCCCCCTATAAGGATTGGTTCCACATCTCGTTTGACGGCAACTCGAATTACAACGACGGCTTCTGGTACGAGGGCTGGGAAGGCCATTATGAGCTGGTCAAGCTCAACCTGAAAAACCCCGCGGTCGTGCAGCACATCTTCGACTGCATCCGCCTGTGGGTCGAGGAATTTGACATCGACGGCCTGCGGCTGGACGTGGCCTACTGTCTGGACAAGGATTTTATCCGCCAGCTGCGCGCGTTCTGCGATACGGTCAAGCCGGATTTCTTCCTCGTGGGCGAGCTGCTGCACGGCGACTACAACCAGTTCGTCGGCGACCAGATGCTGCATTCCTGCACCAACTATGAGTGCTACAAGGGCCTGTATTCCTCGATGAACAGCATGAACCTGTTCGAGATCACCCATTCCCTGCTGCGGCAGTTCGGGCCGGAAAACTGGACCCTGTACCGCGGCAAGCACCTGCTGGGCTTTGTGGACAACCACGACGTCACCCGCATCGCGTCCATCCTGCAAAACCCCAGGCACCTGCCGCTGGTGTACGCGCTGCTGTTCGGCATGCCGGGCATCCCCTGCATCTACTACGGCAGCGAATGGGGCGCCGCGGGCGAAAAGCATCAGGGCGACGACGCGCTGCGCCCGTCGTTCGATGCGCCGGTCTGGAACGACCTGACCGGATGGATCGCCAAGCTCGCCAAAGCGCACCGCGCGAGCAAGGCACTGTGCTATGGCGACTTCAAGCAGCTGGTGCTGACCAACAAGCAGTGCATCTGGGAGCGCATCTATGAGGATGAGCGCGTGCTGGTCGCGGTCAACATCGACAGCGAGCCCTATACTGCGCACTTTGACGCGCGCTGCGGCATGGCCGAGGACTTGATCACCGGCAAGCCGCACGACTTCGGCGGCGGCAGCGAGCTGCCTCCCTATTCGGCGTACTTCTGGAAGTGCGAGCGCTGAGCAAAAATATGATGGCAGAACAAATCCCCCAGCCGCCAAGCGGCTGGGGGATTT
>CALWJG010000017.1 GCA_944380945.1 uncultured Agathobaculum sp.
TGCTCGCGCACCAGCCGGCCCGCCGCGGCCAGCCGGTCGATGCTCGCGAGCGCCCGGTCCTCGTCAAACACCACATCATCATCCGACAGCAGCGTGCACACCGCATGCACGAGCTTTTCCACCGGGATAAAGGTGTGCCCGTTGTCCAAATTGAAGGTGAGCGTATAAGTCACGCCCGCGTCTGCGCGCTCGTCCGACAACAGGCTCAGCCCGAGCTCCATGGCGAGCCCGTCCGCCAGCTTGAAATCCACGTCATAATAGGGATCGCACAGCAGATAGGGGTTTTCACACAGCGCGTCGATCGCGCTGTCGTGCAAGCGCTTGTACAGCAGCGGCGTCAGCGCGACCGGCAGGCCGTGCTCGCTCAGAAAATCCATCAACAGGCGCATCTCGCTCTGCTCGACGAACTGCCGCCCGATCTCGCGCGCCTTTTTCGCGGTGATGCCGCGGATATCGGTCAGGCGTTCGGGCTCGTGCGCGAGCACGTCGAACGTATCCTCCCCGAACTTCTCCGCAATGCGGGCGGCCAGCCGCGGCCCAATGCCGCGGATCAGGCCAGAGCCCAGATATTCGGCAATGCCCCGCGCGGACGAGGGCAGCCGCCGCTCAAACGCGGCGGTCTGGAACTGCTCGCCGTAGGACGGATGGGTCACCCACACGCCGGTCAGCGTGACCTCCTCCCCCAGCCCGATGTTGGGGAAGGCGCCGGTGGCGGTCACCTCCGCGCCGCCCTCCGCCGCCAGGCGAAGCACCGCGTATCCGTTCTCCGGATTGTAAAAAACGATCTGCTCCACCGTGCCGCGGATGATCACATATGCTTTTTCCTCCACGCTCCACCGTTCCCCTTCAGTCCAAATACAGAAAATCCAAGCGCGCCGCCATGTGCTGCACGACATTCTGCCCCTGTCCGCCGCCGATCTCGACAAAGGTGACCGACAAGCCGGGCAGATACTGCCGCCGCACGCGCAACGCCGCGCGCACCAGCTGCTCGCTCGCCGGGTCGCAGCCGTCGCCGTACAGCGTCAGCTCCGCCGCGCCGCGGGTGCACAGCAGGCGGGACGCCACCCACTCCCAGGCAGCATGCAGCAGCGCGTAAAAGCCCACAGCCGCAAACACCGCCAGCACAGATTGCCAAAAAACAGACATGAGTCTCCCCTCCTGTTTTCAGGCTATGCACTGGCCGTCTTCGCTGTGAGGCGCTATATAGAGTACTATACCACAAATCCGCACAAATGTAAAACAGCAGCGCAGGACAGGCTGCAAAACCCATCCTGCGCCGCGCGCAGCCTTATGTCTCGTGCGCCCTGCACCACTCAGTGAGGTCCTCGCTGTTCGTGCCGCGCATCGGGTGGCCGCGGCCGCAGCCGCGCTCGTGCGGCGGCAGCGCAATGCCGGACGGCGTCCCGTCCTCCTGCGGTGCGCTCCGCGCGGACACGCTCGGCTTGCTGCGCTCCATCCACTGGAACGCCTTCTCCGCGGCGTCCATCTGGTCATATGACAGCTGATGTTGCTTCATCCTGCATCCCTCCCGCGGTTAGTCTGCGCAGCGGGCGGCGGAAATAGGCAAGAAAAAACTCCCATGCGGAGCATGGGAGTTTTGAAAAAGCGTCTGATCAATTAGTCAGCGTTGATCTTGGTAACAACGCCCGAACCAACGGTACGGCCGCCCTCACGGATAGCGAAGCGCAGGCCTTCCTCGATCGCGATCGGGGTGATCAGCTCAACGTCCATCTCAACGTTGTCGCCCGGCATGCACATCTCAGTGCCCTCCGGCAGGGTGATAACGCCGGTAACGTCGGTGGTACGGAAGTAGAACTGGGGACGGTAGTTGTTGAAGAACGGGGTGTGACGGCCGCCCTCTTCCTTCTTCAGGACGTAAACCTGACCATGGAACTTGGTGTGCGGGTGGATGGAGCCGGGCTTAGCCAGAACCTGACCGCGCTCAACCTCATTCTTCTGGATGCCGCGGAGCAGAGCGCCGATGTTGTCGCCAGCCTCAGCGTAGTCCAGCAGCTTGCGGAACATCTCGATGCCGGTAACGACGGTCTTGCGCGGAGCGTCCATCAGGCCGACGATCTCAACTTCCTCGCCCATCTTCAGCTGGCCACGCTCAACACGGCCAGTCGCAACGGTGCCGCGGCCGGTGATGGAGAATACGTCCTCAACCGGCATGATGAACGGCTTGTCAGCCGCGCGGTCCGGGGTCGGGATATAGGTGTCGACAGCTTCCATCAGCTCGTGGATGCAGCCGTACTCCGGCGCGTTCGGATCGGTGGAGTCAGAGGTCAGAACAGCCAGCGCGGAACCACGGATAACCGGAACGTCGTCGCCCGGGAACTCGTAGGAGGACAGCAGCTCGCGGATCTCCATCTCGACCAGATCGAGCAGCTCCTCGTCGTCTACCTGGTCAACCTTGTTCATGAAGACAACGATATACGGAACGCCTACCTGACGGGCCAGCAGGATGTGCTCGCGGGTCTGGGGCATCGGGCCGTCAGCCGCGGATACAACCAGGATCGCGCCGTCCATCTGCGCAGCGCCGGTGATCATGTTCTTGACGTAGTCAGCATGGCCCGGGCAGTCAACGTGCGCATAGTGGCGGTTCTTGGTGTGGTACTCAACGTGCGCGGTGTTGATGGTAATGCCGCGCTCCTTCTCCTCCGGCGCCTTGTCGATGGAGTCGTAAGCCTGATACTCAGCCTCGCCTTCCATAGCCAGAACCTTGGTGATCGCCGCGGTCAGCGTGGTCTTACCATGGTCAACGTGGCCGATGGTGCCGATGTTAACGTGCGGCAGAGAGCGGTCAAATTTTTCCTTTGCCATTGTGGATATCCTCCTCGTAATTTGAATACAAAGTCATGGTGAGTTTATTCTACTGCAAATCACAGAAAAATGCAATAGCAAACACGGGTTTTTAGTTATCGTTTTTATTGCGGTTGTCGATGATCTTCTCCTGGATGTTCTTCGGAACCTCCGTGTAGTGGCTGGGCTGCATGGTGTACTGGCCGCGGCCCTGCGTGCTCGAACGCAGCGCAGTCGCGTAGCCGAACATCTCGCTCAGCGGAACAGCCGCAGAGATCGCCTGGACGCCGCCGCGCGGCTCCATGCCCTGGATCTGGCCGCGGCGCGCATTCAGGCCGCCGATAACGTCGCCCATATAGTCCTCGGGAACCAGAACGTCGACCTGCATGATGGGCTCCATCAGCACAGCGTCGGCCTTCTTCATGGCTTCCTTGAACGCCATGGAGCCGGCGATCTTAAACGCCATTTCAGAGGAGTCGACCTCGTGGTAAGAGCCGTCATACAGCGTTACCTTGACGTCAACAACCGGATAGCCCGCCAGAATACCGGACTGCATCGCACCCTGGATACCCTGATTGACAGGCTCGATATATTCCTTCGGGATCGCGCCGCCGACGATCTTGTTGATGAACTCGTAGCCCTTGCCGGACTCGTTCGGCTCAACAATGATCTTGACGTGGCCGTACTGGCCCTTACCGCCGGACTGACGTGCATACTTCATATCCACGTCCGCAGAGCGGCGGATGGTCTCCTTGTAGGCTACCTGCGGCTCGCCGACGTTCGCCTCTACCTTGAACTCACGCAGCAGGCGGTCGACGATGATCTCGAGGTGCAGCTCGCCCATGCCGGCGATGATGGTCTGACCGGTTTCCTCGTCGGTGTAGGTCTTGAAGGTCGGGTCCTCTTCCGCCAGCTTGGCCAGCGCAATGCCCATCTTCTCCTGACCGGCCTTGGTCTTGGGCTCGATCGCAACGCGAATAACCGGCTCCGGGAAGTTCATGGACTCCAGGATGATCGGGTGCTTCTCGTCGCAGAGCGTGTCGCCGGTGGTGGTGTTCTTAAAGCCGATGCCGCCCGCGATATCGCCCGAGTAAACGCAGTCGATATCCTGACGGTGGTTGGCGTGCATCTGCAGGATGCGGCCCAGGCGCTCGCGCTGGTCCTTGGTCGCGTTGAGGACCGAGGAACCCGCGGTGATCGTGCCCGAGTACACGCGGAAGTAGGTCAGACGGCCGACGAACGGGTCGGTCGCGATCTTGAATGCCAGCGCGGAGAACGGCGCGTCGTCAGACGACGGACGGGAGTCCTCTTCACCGGTCTTGGGGTTGATGCCCTTGATGTCCTCGATGTCGGTCGGGGCGGGCATATAGTCGATGACTGCGTCGAGCAGCATCTGGACGCCCTTGTTGCGGTAAGCCGTGCCGCACAGCACCGGGACGACCTCGTTTGCGATCGTGCCCTTGCGGATCGCGGCCTTGACCTCCTCTGCGGAGATCTCCTCGCCCTCGAGGTACTTCATCATGAGGTCCTCGTCGAGCTCGGCAGCGGCTTCCCACAGCTTGTCGTGGTACTCCTTGGCCTGATCCATCATGTCAGCCGGGATCTCCTCGTCGCGGACATCCTTGCCGAGGTCGTCATAATAGACCTCTGCACGCATGGTGACCAGGTCGATGATGCCGCGGAAGGTATCCTCGACGCCGATCGGCAGCTGGATCGGGACCGGGTTGCACTTCAGGCGGTCCTTCATCATGTCGACAACGTTGAAGAAGTTCGCGCCCATGATGTCCATCTTGTTGACGAACGCCATACGCGGAACATGGTAATCGTTGGCCTGATGCCAAACGGTCTCAGACTGGGGCTCAACGCCGCCCTTGGCGCAGAATACGGTGACCGAACCGTCCAGTACGCGCAGCGAACGCTGCACCTCGATGGTGAAGTCAACGTGGCCCGGGGTGTCGATGATGTTGATGCGGTGCTCCGGATACTGATGCTGGGAGCCCGACCAGTGGCAGGTGGTAGCCGCGGAGGTGATGGTGATACCGCGCTCCTGCTCCTGCGCCATCCAGTCCATGGTGGCGGTACCGTCGTGGGTATCGCCGATCTTGTGGTTTACACCGGTGTAGTACAGAATACGCTCGGTGGTAGTGGTCTTACCGGCGTCGATGTGCGCCATGATGCCGATATTTCTGGTGCGTTCCAGCGAATATTCTCTAGGCATGCAGTTCTCCTTTCAAAGCGTAAAACAGGCCGCAGATCAATAACGGTAGTGCGCGAACGCCTTGTTCGCTTCCGCCATCTTGTGCGTATCCTCACGCTTCTTGACAGCGCCGCCCAGGTTGTTGCACGCATCCATGATCTCGCCGGCCAGGCGCTCGCGCATGGTCTTTTCCGAACGGGCGCGGGCATAGCGGGTGATCCAGCGCAGGCCCAGGGTCTGACGACGCTCCGGGCGCACTTCCATCGGCACCTGATAGGTGGCGCCGCCTACGCGGCGGGCCTTGACCTCAAGCGACGGCATGATGTTCTCCATCGCTTCGGTGAAAACCTCCAGCGGTTCGCGTCCGGTCTTTTCACGGACGATATCAAAAGCACCATAAACGACCTTCTGCGAAACGCCCTTCTTGCCGTCCAGCATGATCGAGTTGACCAGCTTGGTGACGAGCTTGGAATTATAAAGCGGATCGGGCAGAACGTCTCTCTTCGGGACATTACCTCTTCTTGGCACTTTACTTCCCTCCTTCAAAAAAATTTGATTTCACAGGTACTTCGGCTGCACCCCGCGCGCGGGGCCGCCGTTGTCATGCCCGTCCGAGGTAATACACCCGTCTATTCAAGCGGATATAAAACGCCTCAGACAAAGCAAGTTGAGTGCTTTGCTGAAAAAACTTTACCTTTTCTCGCAAAACGTGTGGGTTGACCAGCTTAAAGGAATCAAGCATGATCGTGCAGATCGAGGCGCAGTCGCCTGCCGCGTACTAAGGTACGCAAAGGCGGCTGGAACGACGAGCTGCGCGGTCAGGCGAAGATTACTTGCCGGCCTTCGGGCGCTTCGCGCCGTACTTCGAGCGCGCCTGACGGCGGTTGGCAACACCCTGGGTATCCAGCGTGCCGCGGATGATGTGGTAACGGACACCAGGAAGGTCCTTTACACGACCGCCGCGAACCATAACGACCGAGTGCTCCTGCAGGTTATGGCCTTCACCGGGGATGTAAGCGGAAACTTCCATCTGGTTGGTCAGCTTGACACGAGCGACCTTACGAAGCGCAGAGTTCGGCTTCTTGGGCGTCATGGTCTTAACCGTGGTGCAGACACCGCGCTTCTGCGGAGCGGGCTGATCGGTGGACTTCTTCTTCTGAGAGTTGTAGCCTACCTGCAGCGCCGGCGCCGTAGATTTGTAGATGGCTGCCTCGCGACCCTTACGGACGAGTTGGTTAAAAGTTGGCATTTTATTTCCTCCTTCTTTCAAAGATATTTATGAAAAGCGCAGTGCGCGTTTCAACAAAAAAATCAGTCGCGCAGGACTGTGACGACTGCGGCGCCAACATCGATGCCGGCCGCGTCCCCCAGCTCTGCCATGGTGGTGATCTCCTCCACCTGAGTTCCGGTCTCGCTGCACAGCTCGTACACCGGTCCGACGACGCGCTTTTCCGCGTCCAGTGCGATATAGACCGCTGCGGCCGCTCCGTCCCGGATGGCCTTTTTCGACTGCTTGACACCGATGACCTTGTGCGCCGCGCGAAGTTCTGAAAGCATATTAACCCTCCTATACGGCATACTTCATTAGTATAAATGCTGATGGAATTGAAGTCAAGCATTTTTACAGGGATTTTTATCTTTTTTCCGCATTTCCCGCCCCGTGCGGCGGTATGCCGCGCGGTTTGTGCAGTTCCCACAAGAACGAGCGCAGGGGAACGCCTTTCAGCATTCCCCTGCCGCATGTGTGTTATACCTTTGGAAAGCGGACTGCGCCTCAGTCGAGGTCGACCGTCTGCTCGTAATGGCCGTCGCAGTACTCGTTCAGGCCTGAGCCGGCCGGGATCAGCTTGCCGATGATGACGTTCTCCTTCAGGCCCATCAGCGGATCGACCTTGCCCTTGATGGCGGCGTCGGTCAGCACGCGGGTGGTCTCCTGGAAGGAGGCCGCGCTCATCCACGAATCGGTCGCCAGGGACGCCTTGGTGATACCCATGAGCGTCGGCGCCGCGACCGCGAGCCGCAGGCCTTCCTCGCCCGCGTCGATGCGGTCCTGCACCTTCTGGTTGTAGTCCTCGAACTCGAGCAGGTCCATCACCGAGCCCGGCAGCACCTCGGCGTCGCCCGCGTCCTCGACGCGGACCTTGCGCATCATCTGACGCACGATGACCTCGATGTGCTTGTCGTTGATGTCAACGCCCTGCTGGCGGTAAACCTTCTGGACTTCCTTGATCTCGTAATCGTGCACCGCACGCGGGTCGCGCACGCGCAGGATGTCATGCGGGTTGAGCGAGCCCTCGTTGAGCTGGAAGCCCTGCTCGACCTCCTGCCCGTCGGTCACGCGGATGCCGGACGAGGAAGCGAGCTGGTAGGAGCGCATGTCGCCCGTCTCGGCGTTGACGATGTTGACCGTCTTGACCGTGGTGCGCTTGGACTCCTCGATGGTGACAACGCCGCTGATCTCGGCGAGGGTCGCCGCCTTCTTGGGCTTGCGCGCCTCGAACAGCTCCTCGACGCGCGGAAGACCCTGCGTGATATCCGAGCCCGCGACGCCGCCGGTGTGGAAGGTACGCATGGTCAGCTGGGTGCCCGGCTCGCCGATGGACTGGGCGGCGATGATGCCGACCGCCTCGCCCTTGCCCACGAGCGTGCCCATGGCCAGGTTGATGCCGTAGCAGTGTGCGCACACGCCCTTGCGCGCGCGGCACTCGAGCACCGAGCGGATCTGCACGCGGGTGATGCCGGCCGCGATGACCGCGTCCGCATCCGCGTCGTTCATCATCTTGCTCTTGGGCACGATGACCTCGCCGGTCTCCGGATGGACGATGTCGTCCACCGGGAAGCGGCCGAGCAGGCGCTCATGCAGCGGCTCAATGATCTGATTGCCTTCCTTGATGTCCTCGACCCAGATGCCCTTGGTCGCGCCGCAGTCGTCCTCGCGGATGATGACGTCCTGCGAAACGTCGACCAGACGGCGGGTCAGGTAGCCCGAGTCTGCGGTACGCAGTGCGGTATCGGCCATACCCTTTCGGGCGCCGCGCGCGGCGATGAAGTATTCGAGCACGGACAGGCCCTCACGGAAGTTGGACTTGATCGGGATCTCGATCGTCTTACCGGAGGTGGACGCCATCAGGCCGCGCATACCGGCCAGCTGGCGGATCTGGTTGATCGAACCACGCGCGCCGGAGTCGGCCATCATGTGGATCGGGTTGTAGCGCTGGGCCTTCATGTTGTCCTGCAGCTTGCCGGTCACCTTCTTGGTGGTCTCTTCCCACTCGGCGACAGTCAGGCGGTAGCGCTCCTGATCGGTGATGAAGCCGCGCTTGTAGCGGCGGTCGATCATCGCGACCTTCTTCTCGGACTCCTTGATCAGCGCGTCCTTGCCCTCCGGCACGAGCATGTCGGCCACGGCAACGGTCAGCGCGCCCTTGGTGGAGTACTTATAGCCCATGGACTTGATCGAGTCAAGCACCTCGGCGGTCACGTTGAAGCCGTGCACGCGGATGCACTTGTCGATGATCTTGCCCAGCTCCTTCTTGCCGCAGGTGAACATGATCTCCAGATCGAGCAGCTTGGAGGGGTCGGAACGGTCGACAAAGCCCAGATCCTGCGGGATGCGCTCGTTGAAGATCAGGCGGCCCGGGGTCGCGTCGACGATCTTGCTCAGCTTGCGGCCGCAGATCTCGCGGGTCATGCGCACCTTGATCGGCGCGTGGATGCCCACGATGCCCTCGGAATAGGCCATCAGCGCCTCGTCCGGATCGCGGAACACCTTGCCCGCGCCGGGCTCGGTGTCGCGGTCGATGGTCAGGTAGTAGGAACCGAGCACCATATCCTGCGAGGGGATGGTGACCGGCTTGCCGTCCTGCGGCTTGAGCAGGTTGTTGGCGGACAGCATGAGCAGACGCGCCTCGGCCTGCGCCTCGGCGGACAGCGGCACATGCACCGCCATCTGGTCGCCGTCAAAGTCCGCGTTGAACGCGGTACATACCAGCGGATGCAGGCGGATGGCGCGGCCCTCGACCAGCACCGGCTCGAACGCCTGAATGCCCAGGCGGTGCAGCGTCGGCGCGCGGTTGAGCATGACCGGATGGCCCTTGATGATGCCCTCGAGCACGTCCCAGACCTCGGGCTTGGCGCGCTCGACCATCTTCTTGGCGGATTTGATGTTGGAAGCGGTGCCGTCCTCGACCAGCTTCTTCATGACGAACGGCTTGAACAGCTCGAGCGCCATCTCCTTGGGCAGGCCGCACTGCCAGATCTTGAGGTCCGGACCGACAACGATAACCGAGCGGCCGGAATAGTCGACACGCTTGCCGAGCAGGTTCTGGCGGAAGCGGCCCTGCTTGCCCTTGAGCATGTCGGACAGGGACTTAAGCGCGCGGTTGTTCGGGCCGGTGACCGGACGGCCGCGGCGGCCGTTGTCGATCAGGGCGTCGACAGCCTCCTGCAGCATGCGCTTTTCGTTGCGCACGATGATGTCCGGCGCGCCCAGCTCGAGCAGGCGCTTCAAGCGGTTGTTGCGGTTGATCACGCGGCGGTACAGGTCGTTCAGGTCCGAGGTCGCAAAGCGGCCGCCGTCCAGCTGGACCATCGGGCGGAGCTCCGGCGGGATGACCGGGACCACGTCCATGATCATCCACTCGGGGCGGTTGTGCGACAGACGGAACGACTCGACGACCTCAAGGCGCTTGATGATGCGCAGGCGCTTCTGGCCGGTGGACTCGCGCAGCTCGGCGGTCAGCTCCTTGGAGAGCTGCTCGAGGTCGAGCTCGGCCAGCAGCTCCTTGATCGCCTCCGCGCCCATGCCGGCGCGGAAATCGTCCTCGTACTTTTCGCGCATATCGCGGTACTCGGACTCGGTCAGGATCTGCTTTTTCATCAGCGGGGTGTCGCCCGGATCGATGACGATATAATTGGCGAAATACAGGACCTTCTCGAGCACGCGCGGGCTGATGTCGAGGATCAGGCCCATGCGGGACGGGATGCCCTTGAAATACCAGATGTGCGAGACCGGCGCGGCCAGCTCGATGTGGCCCATGCGCTCGCGGCGCACCTTGGCGCGGGTGACCTCAACGCCGCACTTGTCGCAGATCTTGCCCTTGAAGCGGACCTTCTTATACTTGCCGCAGTGGCACTCCCAGTCCTTGGTTGGGCCAAAGATACGCTCGCAGAACAGGCCGTCCCGCTCGGGCTTGAGCGTGCGGTAGTTGATGGTTTCGGGCTTTTTGACTTCACCGTACGACCACTCGCGGATCAGGTCGGGCGAGGCCAGGCCGATCTTAATGGCGTTAAACGTATGATATCCCATATATATTCAGATGCTCCTTCCTATTCACAGACGGTTCCGGCAGCGGCTGGCTCATTCGTCCATGCCGTCATCGAAATCGTCCCCGGCATCGTCTTCTGCCTCTTCCTGGTTATCCAGCGCAAAGAGGTCGGTGTCCCCGTCCTCGGCGTCGTTGATGCCGAAGCCGGCGGCGGTGAACTCCTCATCCGCACCGGAGACAGCCTGCTCCATCGGGCGGGAGAAATCCACATCGTCATCGTCGTCATCCGACAGCTCGATGACCTCCATATTCTCGTCCAGCACCTGAATGTCCAGACACAGGCTCTGCAGCTCCTTGACCAGCACCTTGAAGGACTCGGGCACGCCCGGCTGCGGGACGTTGTGGCCCTTGACGATCGCCTCATAGGTCTTGACACGGCCGGTGATATCGTCCGACTTGACGGTCAGGATCTCCTGCAGGGTGTAGGCTGCGCCGTACGCCTCGAGCGCCCAGACTTCCATCTCGCCGAAGCGCTGGCCGCCGAACTGGGCCTTGCCGCCGAGCGGCTGCTGGGTGACCAGCGAGTACGGGCCGGTCGAACGGGCGTGGATCTTATCGTCTACCAGATGGTGGAGCTTGAGGTAGTACATATAACCGACGGTGACGCGGTTGTCAAACTGCTCGCCCGTGCGGCCGTCGTAGACAACGCTCTTGCCGTCCTCATTGACGCCGGCCTCGACCAGCATCTCCTTGATGTCCTCGAGCGTTGCGCCGTCAAACACCGGGGTCTCGACCTTCCAGCCGCGCTTCTTAGCAGCAAAGCCGAGGTGTACCTCGAGCACCTGACCGATGTTCATACGGGACGGAACGCCCAGCGGGTTGAGCACGATGTCGAGCGGCGTGCCGTCCTCGAGGAAGGGCATATCCTCCTGCGGCAGGATGCGGGACACAACGCCCTTGTTGCCGTGGCGGCCCGCCATCTTGTCGCCGACCGAGATCTTGCGCTTCTGCGCGATATACACACGGACGACCATGTTCACGCCGGGCGACAGCTCGTCGCCGTTTTCACGGGTGAACACCTTGACGTCCACGACGATACCGGATTCGCCGTGCGGCGCGCGCAGCGAGGTGTCGCGCACCTCGCGCGCCTTCTCGCCGAAGATCGCGCGGAGCAGGCGCTCCTCGGCGGTCAGCTCGGTCTCGCCCTTGGGGGTCACCTTGCCGACCAGAATGTCGCCCGCCTGGATCTCCGCGCCTACGCGGATGATGCCGCGCTCGTCGAGGTTGCGCAGCGCATCCTCGCCGACGTTCGGGATATCGCGGGTGATCTCCTCCGGCCCGAGCTTGGTATCGCGGGATTCGGATTCGTATTCTTCAATGTGGATCGAGGTATACACGTCGTCGCGCACCAGACGTTCGTTGAGCAGGACGGCGTCCTCGTAGTTATAGCCTTCCCAAGTCATAAAGCCGATCAGTGCGTTCTTGCCGAGCGCGATCTCGCCCTTGTCGGTCGAGGGGCCGTCGGCCAGCACGTCGCCCTTCTTGACGCGCTCACCCAGGTCGACGATCGGGCGCATGTTGATGCAGGTCGACTGGTTGGAGCGCAGGAACTTGGTCAGGTGGTAGCTTTTTTCCTCGCCGCCGTCATACTGCACGACGACCTCGCGCGCGGTCACGCGGGTGACCACGCCGTCGCCCTCCGCCAGCGGGATGGTGCCCGAGTCGACCGCGGCCTTGTACTCCATGCCGGTGGCGACGACAGGCGCCTCGGTCTTGAGCAGCGGCACTGCCTGACGCTGCATGTTCGCGCCCATCAGCGCGCGGTTTGCGTCGTCATGGTCGAGGAACGGGATGAATGCGGTCGCGACAGAGACCATCATGCGGGGCGAAACGTCCATCAGGTCGACGTCCTTGCGGTCGACCTCGACGAACTCGTCGCGGCGGCGGCAGGTGACGCGGTCGTTGATCAGGCAGCCGTTCTCGTCGACCGGCTCGGTCGCCTGACAGACGATATACTCGTCCTCCACGTCCGCGGTCATATAGCGGACCTCGTCGGTCACGCGGCCGGTCTCCTTGTCGATGATGCGGTAGGGCGCCTCGATGAAGCCGAAGTCGTTGACGCGCGCATAGGTCGCCAGATACGAAATCAGGCCAATGTTCGGACCTTCTGGGGTCTCGATCGGGCACAGGCGGCCGTAGTGGGAGTAGTGCACGTCGCGCACCTCAAAGGACGCGCGGTCACGCGACAGGCCGCCGGGGCCCAGCGCGGACATACGGCGCTTGTGCGTCAGCTCTGCCAGCGGGTTGTTCTGATCCATGAACTGGGAGAGCGGGGACGAGCCGAAGAACTCCTTGATCGCCGCGGTGACCGGGCGGATGTTGATCAGGCTCTGCGGGGTGACGATATCCAGATCCTGCGTGGTCATGCGCTCACGGATGACGCGCTCCATGCGGGAGAAGCCGATGCGGAACTGGTTCTGCAGCAGCTCGCCCACACAGCGCAGGCGGCGGTTGCCGAGATGGTCGATGTCATCGACCGTGCCGACGCCGTGGCCGAGGTTGAGCAGGTAGCAGATGGATGCGAGCATATCGTCCACCACGATGGTCTTGGGGATGAGCTCGTGGATGCGGTTCTCGACCGCCTTTTTCAGCTCCTCGCCCGAAACGCCCGAATCGATGATCTCCTTGAGCACGGCGAAGCTGACCTTTTCCTTGACGCCGAGCTCCTCGGCGGTGAAGCCGGTGTAATCCCGGAAGCCGTCGATATCGACCATGCCGTTGCCGAACACCTTGACCGATTCGCCCTCTGCGCTCTCGATCGTGACATGGTTGACGCCATGCGCGGACAGCAGGCGCGCCTTATCACGGGTGAGCACCTCGTCCGCCTCGGCCAGCACCTCGCCGGTCATGGGGTCGATCGCGGGCTCGAGCAGGCGGTGGCCCGCGATGCGGCGGGCGATGTCCAGCTTCTTGTTGTATTTATAGCGGCCGACTGCGGAAATATCGTAGCGGCGGGTGTCGAAGAACATGGCGTCCATCAGGCTGGTCGCGGACTCGACCGTGGGCGGCTCGCCCGGACGCATCTTCTTGTAGATCTCGATCAGCGCCTCGTCCGAGGTGTGGGCGGGGTCCTTGTCGAGCGTGGCGACCAGCAGCGGGTCCTCGCCGAACAGCTCCTTGATCTCCGCATCGGTTTTAACGCCGATCGCACGGATAAAGCTCGTGATCGGGATCTTGCGGTTTTTGTCGATGCGGACGTAGAACACGTCGTTGGCGTCGGTCTCGTACTCGAGCCACGCGCCGCGGTACGGGATGACGGTCGCGCTGAGCAGGGCCTTGTCGGTCTTGTCATACTCGCGGCCGTAGTATACGCCGGGCGAACGCACCAGCTGGGAGACGATCGCGCGCTCCGCGCCGTTGATGATAAAGGTGGCAGAGTCGGTCATCTTGGGGAAATCACCCATGAAGATCTCCTGCTCCTTGATCTCGCCGGTCTCCTTGTTGCGCAGGCGGACACGGACCTTGAGCGGAGAGGCGTATGTGGCGTCGCGCGCCTTGCACTCCTCCACGCTGTACTTGGGCTCCTCGTCCATCGAATAGTCGAGGAAGGAGAGCTCCAGATTGCCGGTGTAGTCCGTAATGGACGCGGTGTCGGCGAAAACCTCACGCAGGCCGTCGTCGAGGAACCACTGGTAGGACTTTTTCTGCACCTCGATCAGATTGGGCATCTCCAGTATCTCATCGATGCGCGCAAAGCTCTTTCGTGTGGTTTTGCCGTGCTGTACGTCTTTCACCTTCATGTGCTTTGATCACTCCGTTTCTTTCGGCTGTGGGTGTTTGATACGCCCGGCGGCGTTGCAAAAATATTGATTTTGGTCTTGCATTCTCTGCCAGACCGTGCTAACATTTACTTAGGAATCGGGATTTTTCCACGATTTTGTTGAGCGTTTAATTATACCATGTTATTTTACGACATGTCAACCTGATTTTTGTATAAAAGGCAGACGTTTTTCCGTCTGCCTTTTGTTTTTTGTATGCAGAATGGCGGTTTTTGGCACGGTTTTCTCCGCTCCACTGAAAAAAAAGCACAAGAGGAGGACGCGGTTCAGCGTCCTCCTCTGTCTGTCGAAAATTCCCCGCACAATACAGGCCGCAGCGGCAGTCAGCGCCGCTGCGGACATAAATTCAGCGAATGCACTTCGGATTGTTCTCATCGAATTGCCGCACAAACACAATTTATTAAGCACCGTCAAACGGGCAGGTTTCCCTGCCCGTTTGATTTTCAGTTGAGCAGCCACACGCCCGCGTTCAGATATGCCGCGAACAGCAGCCACAGGAGGTACGGCGTCAGCAGCCAGGCGGCGCGCCGGTCAATGCAGCCGAAGGCAAAAGCGGTCTCGATCACAAGGAACAGCAGCAGCGCCAGCCAGACCAGTGCGAACCCGTACAACCCCGCCCGGAAGAATAGCAGCGGCCACGCAAAATTAGTCGCCAGCTGCACACCATACAGCACAAGCGCGCGCGTTTTCTCCGCCTGCGGGGCGTCCGCTTTCCAGACGAGAAAGCTCGCCGCTCCCATCAGCAGATACAGCGCCGACCACACCACCGGGAACACCCATCCCGGCGGGGACAGCGGCGGCTGCGCGAGCTCGGCAAAATGTTCCATGCTGCCTTGTGTCAGCGCGGCGGCCAACCCGCCGACTGCCAGCGGGAGCAGCAGACAGATGATCAACGCCTTTCGCAAGCATATCCCTCCCTTTTGGTTCAGGATATGACAGCAGCGCCGTTTTTATACATGGCCGCCGAACGCGCGCAGGATCGCCTGCCGCTCCTCGTGATTCTCCACCCAGTTTTCCACATAGCCGCAGTCATAACAGACATAGCGGATCACCGGGATCTTGCCGAACAAAGTGACTGTCGATGTGTAAATGTTGTTCCCGCTCCCATAGCGGCGCGCGTTGTCCGGCACGCGGATGATGTGCGTCCCGCCGCACTTGGGGCACCTGCCTGTATTCTTCATATCGTGTCTCCCCTCAAAGCAGGCCGAGGAGCAGCAGCTCTTCCACGGTCAGCGCGTCCTCCGGCGTTTCGCCGGGCTGCAATTCACGCAGCGGCGCGCCGCAGTCCGGACAGGTGCTGCCGTCCGTGTCGAACGTC
>CALWJG010000018.1 GCA_944380945.1 uncultured Agathobaculum sp.
GTCTCCGCCAACCCCACCGGCCCGATGCACATGGGCAACGCGCGCGGCGGCGTGCTGGGCGACTGCCTGTCGTCCGTGCTCGACTGGTCGGGCAACGACGTCACCCGCGAGTTCTATATCAACGACGCGGGCAATCAGGTGGATAAGTTCGCGCACTCGGTCGAGGGCCGCTACATCCAGCAGGTCCGCGGCGAGGACGCGGTCGAGTTCGACCCCTCGTGGTATCAGGGAGACGATATCAAGGCGTTGGCACACGATCTGGTCGAGCAGTACGGCGACAGCCTGATGGACAAGACCCCGGAGGAGCGCTTCGCCATCATCGAGGGCTACGGCCTGCCGACCAACATCGCGCGCATGGAGCGCGATCTGGGCCGCTATAAGATCAACTACGACGTGTGGTTCCGCGAGAGCGAGCTGCACAAGAGCGGCTATGTCAAGGAAACCATCGACATGCTGACCGCCAAGGGCGTCACCTACGAGACCGAGGACGGCGCGCTCTGGCTGCGCACGACCGATTTCGGCTGCGATAAGGACGACGTGCTGCGCCGCGCGAACGGGTTCTACACCTACTTCGCGGCGGACATCGCCTACCACCGCAACAAGTTTGAAAAGCGCGGGTTCGACCGCGTCATCAACATCTGGGGCGCGGACCACCACGGCCACGTGAAGCGCCTGCAGTGCGCGCTCGACGCGCTGGGCCTGGACGGCTCGCACCGCCTCGAGATCGTGCTCATGCAGCTGGTGCGCATGATGCAGGGCGGCGAGGTCGTGCGCATGTCCAAGCGCACGGGCAAGAGCCTGACCCTGACCGACCTGCTCGACGAGATCCCGGTCGATGCGGCGCGCTTTTTCTTCAATTCGCGCGCGGCCGAGACCCAGATGGAGTTCGACCTCGACCTCGCGGTCAAGCAGGATTCGGACAACCCGCTGTATTATGTGCAGTATGCGCACGCGCGCATCTGCTCGGTCATCAAAAACTGCGTCGAGGGCGGTATCCCGATGCCGGACGGCAAAACCGTCGACCTGTCCGTGCTGACCGGCGCGGACGAGCGCCAGCTCATCAAGCAGATCGCGCTGCTGCCCGAGGAGATCATCTCCGCGGCGACGAGCCGCGACCCCTCGCGCCTGAACAAGTACGCGGTCACGCTCGCGCAGCAGTTCCACCATTTCTACAACGCCTGCCGCATCAAGTGCGACGACGAGAAGCTGTGCGCGGCGCGTCTGGCGCTGTGCCTTGCCGCGCGGCAGGCCATCGCCAACACGCTGGGGCTGATCGGCGTGGAGGCGCCGGAGGCGATGTGAAAACTTCGTTCCAACCGTACAGGTTGGAACGAGTGTGGGTTCCGCCGCGCCGTTGGCGCGGACGAAACCCGGGGGAAGAAAAGTTCCGACACGCGAAACTTTTCTTCCTTCTTGTATCAAAACCCACGTACATGCCGCGGGTTTTGATGAAAATTCTTCATATTGAAGAATTTTCTGTTTGATAATCGCGCGGGGCGCGATGAATTGACGCGATGGATTGATTTGAATATGCGCGCGGGGCGCGCTGGGTTCTCTGAAAATGGAGAGTTTGAATGAAAAAATTTGCAAAACGGCTGGCGGCGCTCGCGCTGGCGGCGGCGGTGACCGTCGTGCCCGCGGGCGCGGTCACGCAGGACGGGCAGAGCGAGACCTGGTTTGACGGCGTGTGGGCGCTGATCGACGCCTTCGGCCTGAAGGCGGAGAACGACCCCTATGTGCTGCAGAACTATATCAACAAGTACCTCGCCGAGCACCCGGAGGAAATGTACAACGTGCTCAACGACATCCTCTCGCTGCTGGATACACATTCGATGTACCTGTCGAGCGAGGAGTATTCGCAGGGCTTTGCCACGCTGGAGGGCTTTGTCGGCATCGGCGTGGGCATGCAGGAGACGACGGCGGGCGTGCAGATCACCGAGGTCATGCGCTTTTCCGCCGCGGAGGAGGCCGGCCTTGCGATCGGGGACGTCATCATCGCCGTGGACGGCGCGGATGCGACCGGCATGACGAACGCCGAGGTGGCCGAGCGGCTGCGCGGCGAGGAAGGCACGGCGGTTTCGGTCACCGTGCGCCGGATGGGCCACGAGCTGACCTTTACCTGCATGCGCCGGCAGGTCAACCAGATCTATGTATCCAATAAAACCATGTCCCCGGGCGTGGAATACATCAAGGTCAGCGCCATGGGCTCGGAAAACGACTGGACGGCCTTTTCCGAGATCTGGCAGGGGCTGGATGAAAAGAACACGCGCGCGGTCATCCTCGACCTGCGCGGCAACGGCGGCGGCGTGATCGACGTTGCGCTCAAAATGGCCGACGCCATGACCGAAGAAGAGGGCGTCTACCTCGCCGGCACGCGCTGGCGCGCGGATATGGGCGGTCTGGAGCAGACCTATTCGACTGGCGGCGGCCTGCCGCTCAACAAGATCGTCGTGCTGGTGGACGGCGGCACCGCTTCTGCGGCCGAGCTGCTCGCGGGCAGCCTGCAGGACACCGGCGCGGCCACGCTGATCGGCGAAAAGACCTATGGCAAGGGGCAGGGACAGTACCATTTTGACCTGATCAACGGCGATAAGCTGGTCATCACCACGCTTGAGCTCGAGCTGCCCCAGCAGGGCAGCTATGAGGGCGTCGGCCTGACGCCCGATCTGCAGATCGAAAACCGCGAGGTATCGGTGCAGGCGGATCTGCTCACGCCGCTGGACACCAGCCGGCCGCTGCGCTTCGGCGACCAGTCCGAGGATGTTTACGCCATGACCGAGCGGCTGGCGCTGTTCGGCCTGATCGGCGAGGCGACCGCCACGTTCGACGGCGAGGTGGCGGACGCGGTCGCGGCGTTCTGCGCGCAGTACGGGATGGAACCCGCGCTGTATGCGTCGACCGAGCTGCTGGAGGCGCTGGACGACGCGGTGCAGGTGCTGGACGGCACCACCTACCTGCTGGACGACCAGCTGCAGCTCGCGCTGTCCGTCTGCCAGCTGGCGGCAAAGCAGCCCCAGCGGTACACCGCGCTGCCGGACGGCAGCTGGACCGCGGTTCAGAATTGACAAACCGGCCTTCTCAGGAGGAAGATCACATTGGAAATACCCTTGTGCCAGCTTGACCACATGCCGCAGATCCTGCTCAACGAGCCGGACGACCTGCCGTTTTACCGGCAACAGCCCGGGCGGTTTGCCGGCGCCATCGCGCCGGACGGCGCGGCCTGCGCGGAATGGGCGCAAAGCCTTGCGCCGCTGCCGGTCGGCCTGACGCTCGACTGCCCGCCCGTGCCTGACGAGGAGGAATGCGAGCGCCCGGTGACCATGTATTACATCGACCTGTGCAAGCAGGCGTTCCGCCCGCTGCTGCATGAGGACGCGGCGTTCTATTATCTGCGCGGCGCGCAGACCTTTGCCGCGCTGCGCGCCGCCGTGCTCGCGCTGGGCGACATCTGCGGCCGCACGGTGATCGCCGAGGTCGCGGTCGAGGACGACGAGGGCCGCATGGCGGACGGCACGGAGGTGCGCGCGGCGGTCGGCGTGCTGCAGCGCATCGGCGTGACCACGGTCATCCTGACCGCGCACGATCCGGAATCCATGACCGAGGCGCTCGACATGGCCGCGCCCTATGCGCGGCTGGCGCTCGGGGCGTGCGTCCATTCGGCGTGGCTGCGCGCGCAGACCAAGCTGTACAACACCGAGCTGTTCTTGCCCGCCGACCACGACGACACCGCCCGCCTGCTGCAGGCGATGGCGGCGCACACGGGCGGCGAGCTCGTCCCGCGCGACCATGACGACTTCATCCTTGCGCCGGACGGCAAGCACGCGCACTTCATCGACCCGACGATCGACATTTCGGACGAGATCGAGTGCGGCCCCCGGCTGGAGGAGGCGCTGATCGAGGCGGAGGACGACGCGGGTGCGCTCAAGCTCGTGCTCGAGACCGAGGACGATGTGATCAAGCTCGAGGAGTTCCGCTACATGATCTCGCGGCCGGTGTGCCTGTGCGCGGAGTCGGCCGACCTGCTCGAGCAGGGGCTGCGCGTATACCCAGGTCTTGCGCTCTACGACGGCACCTGGGAGCAGCCCGAGGATGTGCTGCATTATCTGGAACAAAAATACGGGCTGATTCGATTATAAATTGTTATAGGGGGAATCCGATTCCCGCTATATTATTATGAAAGGCGGTTCCGGAGGAACTGCTTTTCGATACCCGAAGGGCACCGCCCAGAGCGGCTGGGGCAGCGCGTTGGGATAGAGGAAAGGGGAATGGAAATGCACTGGGTCAGTGGCGTTGTCAACCTGTTTCTTTTGCTGATTATCCTCTGCCTGGGGGCGCAGGATATGGATAGCGCTGTTTATGAGATACCGGCGGTCCTTGCTGTTGTCATCGGCTGGGTTGCGCTCATCAAATCGCGCAAGGGCGCGGGAAAATAGCGGTCCGCATGTCCGGATGCGCGTTGTATGGTATCATGTAAAAACGGGAGGATATAGATGGACTGGAAGGAAGTCACGATCTACACCACGACCGCGGGCATCGGGCCGGTGGAAGCGGTGCTGGACGACGTGGGCGTGGAGGGCTATGTGCTCGAGGACGCTGCGGACTTTGAGGAATTTCTCAAGGATACCGAGATATACTGGGACTATGTGGACGAGGATCTGGTGCGCGAAAAGCGCGCGCAGGAGACCTGCCTGAAGATCTACCTGCCGGACAGTGAGGACGGCGCAAAGCAGTATGCGGACCTGTGCCGCGCGCTCGAAAACCTCAAGGCGCGCGACACCGGCCACGAATGGGGCCGCCTGTGCACCGAGACCGCGCTCACCCGTCAGGAGGACTGGGAGTGGGGCTGGAAGCAGTATTTCAAGCCCTTCCCGGTGGGCAGGACCTTTCTGATCAAGCCCTCGTGGGAGACGGTGGACGATACGCAGGGCCGCCGCATTCTGGAGATCGACCCGGCCTCCTCGTTCGGCACGGGCAGCCACGACACCACGCAGCTGTGCATCGCCGCGCTGGAGGACTGCATCCGGCCGGGCGATAAGCTGCTCGATATGGGCACGGGCTCGGGCATTCTGGCGATCGCCGCAGCCATGCTGGGCGCGGATGTGCGCACCGTGGTCGATATCGACGAGAACTGCCTGAAAACCGCGCAGGAGAACGCGGAAAAGAACCATGTGGCCATCGGCCGCGGCCTGTGCGGCGACGCCGTGCGCGACCCCGCGCTGGCGGCTGAGATCGGCGGCGGGTACGACGTCATCGTGGCCAATATCGTGGCGGACGTCATCATCGGCATGTGCCCGCTGTTTTGGGACAAGCTGGTCCCGGGCGGCACGCTGATCTGCTCGGGCATTTTGAACGAGCGTGCGGACGAGGTCCGCGCTGCGCTGGAACAACATGGATTTGTGATATTATCCCATGCGAACAGCGATGACTGGAGCGCTTTTGTTGCAAAAAGATGATTCATGGAATGTTCACTTGCCAAACAGCGGTTTTTTTGCTAAAATAGGAAAGGTTATTTCTACACGATGCCGAGATTTTTTGTGGACGGGCCGCCCGAGGGCGGCGTGATCCGGCTGCGCGGCGAGGATGCGCACCATGCGGGGCGCGTGCTGCGGCTGCGGCCGGGCGAGTCCGTCACCCTTTGCGACGGCAGGGGGACGGATTATGAATGTACCGTGGAAACGGTCAGCGGGGACGAGGTCGCCTGCCGCGTGCAGCGCAGCGCCGCTTCGCGGACCGAGCCTTTGCAGCGGCTTGTTTTGTTCATGGCGCTGCCCAAGGCGGATAAAATGGATTTTATCGTGCAGAAGGCAGTGGAGCTGGGCGTGAGTGAGATCGTGCCCGTCCTGTCCAAAAACTGCGTTTCCCGTCCCGAGCGGACGGAGAAAAAGGTCGAGCGCTGGCGCAGGATCGCCGCGGAGGCTGCCAAGCAGTGCGGCCGGGGCGTGCTGCCTGCGGTGCGCAGCGTGCTGCCGCTGAAAGAGGCGGTCGGGCAGGCGGCCCGGTGCGAGACCGCGCTGCTGCTCTATGAAAACGAACAACAGACCGGCCTGCGGGCGGCGCTCGCGGGCGGGGTCGGCAAAACCGTCTCGCTGCTGGTCGGGCCGGAGGGTGGCTTTGCCCCGGAGGAGGCTGCGGCGGCGCAGGCCGCGGGGCTGACGAGCGTATCGCTCGGCCCGCGCATCCTGCGGTGCGAGACCGCGCCGCTCGCGGCGCTGGCCGCTGTGCTGTACGCAGGCGGGAATATGTAAGTAGTATAAGAAGAGGGAGTGTAGGCATTGGCCAAAACGAATGTGGGCAAGAAGCCAATCAGTAAGGAAGAGTATACGACCAATAAGGTGCTGACCGTGTTCAGCGTGTGTCTGCTGGGCGTTCTGGTCCTGATGATGCTGCAGCGGCTGCTGGACTATCCGAGCACCTGGGCGACCGGTATGCTGGCGGTCAAGGTGCTGATGGGCATCGGTGCCATCGGGGTGATCTGCGCGGTCATCCTGCTGGGGCTGGAGCTGTCCGGCAAGCGTGACGCTTCGCGCCGCATCATCTGCGGCCGCAATGTGCTGATCGTGAGCCTCGTTCTGGTGCTGTGCATGTGGGCGATCAACTATCTGGGCACGGCGCAGCCGATCAAGCTGCTCTATGTGTTGCTGCCGGTGCTGGCGGTGTATTATCTGGTCTACCATTCCTATGCGCCGGAGTTTTTTGTGATCGCGGCGGACTGCGGCGTGGCGATCGGCCTGATCTGGCTGGTGCGCCGCGCGCTGGAATCGGCCAACTTCACCTGGATGGCCTATGCGGCGGTGGGCGCCGCTGTCGTGCTGACGCTCGTGCAGATCATCTGCGCGTGGACGCTGCGCGGCAAGGGCGGCAGCTTTACCTTCCGCGGCCGCAAGGTGGAATCTCACTTCAGCCGCAACGCCTACACCATGCTGACGGTCACCCCTCTGGTGATGACCGTGCTGGTCGCGGCAATGCTGTTCGTACCCGCATATATTCTGGTCGCAATGGGCATCGCGGCGGCATATCTGTTCATCACCGCAGTATACTATACTGTCAAGCTGATGTGATTTGTCGGAGGGACGGCCTCCGTTCGATGCGCGCCTGCGGCGCGGCAAATTTTCTGTAAACTGCGGCGGACGGCACAGCCGTCGTTTTCCTCGATTGAAACTACAGTTTCACTCATTTAATAGTCGCCGCTACGCGTCGGAAGCGGTCAGCGGGCTACGGCCCAATCGAAATCTTCCGCTGGCTGCGCGCGCCCGCTGGGCACACTTGCCAGCGGCTTGTATAAAAAGTCAGGCGCATGGCCCAGGCCACTTTCTCTTGCCGGTATGCGGCAATTCACCTTGTGTCCTGACTTTTTATGAAGATCGCGGCAAGCCGCAATCTTCTATTCGATGCGCGCCTGCGGCGCGGCAAATTTTCTGTAAACTGCGGCGGACGGCACAGCCGTCCGCCTTTGTTTTACGGCAGGGGGGATGCGCGTGAAACGGCTGATATCTGTGCTGGCGTTTGTGTTTCTGGCAGGCAGCGCGGCGCTGCTCCTCTATCCGCGGGTGTCCGCGCCCCATGTGCAGAGCGCGTTCGAGGCAGCGGCCCTGCTCGAACAGGACCGGCAGGCCGGCGGGGACGGGGTGACGTTCCGCGCGGAGGAGGTCGACCCGGACGAGGTCTACCGCGCGCTCGAAGCGCGCTGGCCCTATGCCTTTGCACTGCACGCGACCACCCGGCCCGACCAGACGACGACCATGCGCGTCGAGGTGCCGCGCGCGGCGCGGCAGGCGCAGGCACAGACGTATGCGGCGGCGCTCGCGGCGGACAGCGTGACCGCGGGGATGGACGACGCGCGTAAGCTGCGCGCGCTGCATGACGCGCTCGTGCGCCTGTGCGCCTACGATGTGGACACGGCCGTCCAGCGCGACCCGGACGGCGCGGACGCGGCCTTTGCAGCGGACGGCGCGCTGCTCGACCATCAGGCGGTGTGCGCGGGCTACGGCCGCGCGTTCGCCATGCTGTGCGAGGCGGCCGGGCTGGATACCGTCTATGTCGCCTCAGAGGAGATGAACCACGGCTGGAACGCGGTGCGGCTGGACGGGCAGACCTATTATATCGACTGCACGTTCGACGATCCGGTGCCCGACCGGGGGGAATATGTCTCGGACAGCTATTTCCTGCTGACGGCGGAGGAGCTGCGCCGCACGCACGTTTGGGACGAGGCATTCTGCGAGCGCGCGCTCGACAGCCTGGCAAAAGATTCTGGATAAAAGCGCAAAAAACGCTTGACAGTGCAGTGCGGATACGGTATAATATCTATCGTCGCCAACAAACGGGCGACGCGGGAAAGTATATGGCGGTATAGCTTAGTTGGCTAGAGCGTTCGGTTCATACCCGAAAGGTCATTGGTTCAAGTCCAATTACCGCTACCATTTTCCCTTGGCCCGTTGGTCAAGCGGTTAAGACACCGCCCTTTCACGGCGGTAACGCGGGTTCGAGTCCCGCACGGGTCACCATTTGGAAGTTTAGCTCAGCTGGGAGAGCATCTGCCTTACAAGCAGAGGGTCAGCGGTTCGAGCCCGTTAACTTCCACCAGCATAACGTCCCGATGATCGGTCAAAGGCCGGTCATCGGGATTTTTTGTTGCTTTTGCGCGTTTTTTCTGCCTGTCCTGTTTTACGGTATTCGCCGTTCGATGCGGTTTTGCGCTGCTCTGCGGCGCGGTCAGGGAATTGACCGTTCCCTTCTGCGGCAAACTGCGGTATACTGGGAGCAGGAAAAAGGGGCGGCGCGCCGCCCCGCAGGGAAGGATGGATGATGCGGATGCTGCAGCGAACAGGGATGCGCCGGCCGCTGGCCGCGCTGCTGCTGGCGCTCGGCCTGCTGCTCTCGGGCTGCGGGCTGGGGCAGCAGCCGCATATCTCGCTCGGTGAGGTGCCCGCATACAGCGGCGCGCCGTATGTCGAGCTGGACGGCAACCAGCCCGCCTTCACCGAGGCGGACATGGAGGCGGAGCCGTTTGAATCCTATGCGCCGCTCGACCTGCTCGGCCGCTGCGGCACGGCGTACGCCTGCCTGTCGCCCGAGCTGATGCCCGAGGAGGAGCGCGGCTCGATCGGGCAGGTCAAGCCCACGGGCTGGCACACGGTCCGGTATGACTTTGTCGACGGGCAGTACCTCTACAACCGCTGCCACCTGATCGGCTACCAGCTCTCGGGCGAAAACGCCAACGAGCGCAACCTGATCACCGGCACGCGCTACCTCAACGTCGAGGGCATGCTGCCGTTTGAGGAGCAGGTGGCGGATTATATCCGCGAGACGGGCGGCCGTGTGCTCTATCGGGTCACGCCCATCTTCGAGGGGAACGACCTGCTCGCCGCGGGGGTCGAGATCGAGGCGCTCTCGGTCGGGGACGCGGGCGAGGGCGTGTGTTTTCACGTCTACTGCTACAACGTGCAGCCCGGCGTCGAGATCGACTATGCGACTGGCGACAGCCGCCCGGCCGAGGCTGCGTCGGCGGATGAGGGCGGCGCGGTGCAATATGTGCTCAACACGCGCTCCAAGCGCTTTCACCGGCCGGACTGCGCGAGCGTGGACGACATCAGCCCGTCCAACCGGCAGGACTATACCGGCAGCCGGGAAGCGCTCACCGCGCGCGGGTACAAGCCCTGCGGGAGCTGCGCGCCATAGAAAACCAGCCAAAACCGCAAGCAGGCCCTGCCGCATCCGCGGCAGGGCCTGCTGTTTTCCCGGTATGGAATTATGCCTGCTCGCTGGCGGGGAAGTCGAGCGGCAGCGGGGCGGGGCGCTCGAACGTGGTCTCGGGCTCGAGGAACACATGCTCGTGCGCCGAGCGCAGGATGCACTCCATCACCTCGAGCGCGTGCAGCGCCATGTCGCCCGAGGCGCGGGGCGCGCGGTGGTTATGCAGCGCATACACCATGTCCACCAGACCGATGCCGCGCGGGTTCTCCGCGTGGCTGACCGAATTGAACGGATGCCGGTTGGGCGCGACCGTCCACGGCGTGTCCACGTTTTCCGGCCGGCGTTCCGGATCAGCCCAGCGGTACTGCGCGGGCGTGCGCAGCAGCGTGTCGCCGCCGAACAGGTTGGGGCCGGAGATCGGGTCCTTTTCGTCGATCAGCACCGTGCCCTCGGTGCCGTAGAGCTCCATGCGCGGCATTTCGGAATCCCACACGTCAAAGCTGCACGTCAGCGTGACCTGCGCGCCGCAGGCGAATTCCAAAATCGCGTTGATGTGGGTGTCCACATCGACCGGCAGCACCTGCCCCTTGCTCGGGCCGGAGGGCACGGTGCGGGTCTCGGCTGCTTTGGTGGCCATCGCGCAGATGCGGCGCACCGGACCGAGCAGGCTGAGCAGCGCGGTCACATAATACGGCCCCATGTCGTACAGCGGGCCCGCGCCCGGCTGGTAGAAAAACGCGGGCGAGGGATGGTGGAACTCATGCCCGTGGCCGATGAAATACGCGCCGCCGCCCGTGATGCGGCCCAGACGGCCGCTGTCGATCAGCTCGCGGATGTTCTGCAGCCGGCCGCCGAGGAAGGTGTCCGGCGCGCTGCCGATGAGCAGGCCCTTCTGCTTTGCCAGCGCGACCAGCTCTTTGCCTTCGGCATAGGTCATGGCGAGCGGCTTTTCGGTGTAGACGTGCTTGCCCGCCCGAAGGGCGGCGAGGTTGTATTCATAGTGCGCCTGCGGCGTGGTCAGGTTGAGGATGAGGTCGACCTCGGGGTCGGCGATGACCTCCGCGCCCGAGGCGTAGGCCTTCGCGATGCCGTGCTGCGCGGCCTTGCGCTGCGCCTTTTCCAGCCCGCGCGAGGCGCAGGCCACGACCTCGACCGCGTCGTATTTTTTCAGATTGTTGAGGTAGACGTCGCTGATGTCGCCGATGCCGATGACGCCGATGCGGATCTTGCTGTTCATGTTCCAGACTCCTTTCCGGTGGCAGGGGGCTCCCCTGCGCTGCTTGCTGCTATTATGATAGCACATTCCGCGCGGGATTTCTTCTATTATCTTGCGGCGCCGGCCGGCTCGGGCGGGAAAAACCGCATCCGCGCGGCCGGCAGGTTAGAAGCATGTAAAATCCGCGTTTTGTCAATAGACCAAATGGTTATTTTGTTATATAATAGGGGTATCAATGATCTGTCACCCGGTGGGGAGGGATGATCTGTGAAAGAGACCATCGTGCGGTTCCTGCGCATCCCGGACGAGCTGCGGGAGAGCTACTGGCAGGATACGGTCCAGCGCAACCGCATTTCGCTGCTCGTGATCAACATCATGATCATCGGCATGGAGCTGTTCAACATGCTGCGGGTGCTGTTCTGGTCCCGCTCCGGGCTGGGGACGCTCAACAACCGCATCTATTTCACCCTGTACTGCACGCTGTGGCTGGCGGCGGTGCTGTCGATCGTGCTGCAGCGGCTGGTCAGGCGGCGGCAGTGGGCGGTGCAGTACGGCACCGTGCTGTTCGCGCTGATCTGGCACGTCTGCATGAACGCCTACGACCTGATGCGCAGCCCCGAGGCAGAGATCAGCATTTACATGACGGCCATCCTCGGCCTGGCGGTGTTCATCCAGATGCCGAGCGGATACAGCTTTTTCTCCTACGGCGCAGCCTATGCGTTGTTCATGGGGCTGGCGGGCCGCATTCTGGATACCGGGGACATCATCAACCTGACCATTATGACCATCGTAGCGCTGGCGGTCTCGCTGACCAGCAGCCGCCATGCGGTCATCCGGCTGGAGCAGAGCCGCGAGATCAGTGAGATCAACCAGCAGCTGCAGGCGCTGCTGCAAAAGGACCCGCTCACCGGCCTGCTGAACAAGGTCGCCTTTGAGGGGCGTGTGCGCGCCTATCTGGCGCAGGAACCCGCCGCGTTGACGCTGCTGATCGTCGATCTGGACGATTTCAAGGACATCAACGACAAATACGGCCATCCCTGCGGCGATCATGTGCTGCGCGAGACGGCGGCCTGCCTGCGGGACGCCTTTGCGCGGGCGGATGGCGTCGGCCGCATCGGCGGCGATGAATTTGCCGCCGTGCTGTTCAGCAGCAGCGAGCGCAGGGCGATCGAGCAGTACGGGGAGGCGCTGGGGCAGGCGCTGTCCCGCATCAGCTGGCAGGGCGCGCCGCTGGGCGTGCGGTGCAGCATCGGCGCATGCCGCGCGGACGGCAGCGCCGCCGACTATGCGCAGCTCTACCGGGAGGCGGACGACGCGCTGTATGAGGCCAAGCGCCTCGGCAAGGGGCGGCTGCACTGGTCCCGGCCGGAAAACGGAGAGTAAAGCAAAGCGCTGTGCCGGACGGCACAGCGCTCTTTGCATCGGTTTACTTTTCCGCCGGGGCGGCCGGCTCCTCGTGGTGCTCCTTTTCCGGGCGCACGCCGCAGAAATGCACCTCATACCGCTGCATGCAGTCCTCGATCACCTTGACCGCCTCCGAACGGGGCAGGGCGTCCGAGGTGGTGGTGTGCTTGTGCTCCAGGCCCTTGTAGACCTCGAAGAAGTGCGTGATCTCGTTGGCGTAGTGGGGCGGCAGCTGGTCGATGCCGTGGTAGAAGTTCCACGTCGGGTCGCCGAACGGCAGCGCGATGATCTTGTCGTCGATCTCCTCGTCGTCGATCATGCGGATGCAGCCGATCGGGTAGCAGTCCACCTCGACGAGCGGGTCGAGCGCCTCGGTGCACAATACGAGCACGTCGAGCGGGTCGCCGTCGTCCGCATAGGTGCGGGGGATGAAGCCGTAATTTGCCGGATAATGCGTGGATGTATACAGGATGCGGTCCAGCCGCAGCAGGCCGGTCTGCTTGTCCAGCTCGTATTTTTTCTTGCTGCCCGCGGGGATCTCGATCACAGCCGTGAACCGCTCCGGGGTGACGCAGCGCGGGTCGATGTCATGCCAGATGTTTCTCATGGGTAACGCCTCCTGTCTATGTCTGCTTTCAGTATACCAGAGCCGGTGCCGCACTGCAAGGCGGGGGCAGGCAAAATTCCCGCGGGTCTTTACATGAATTTTACAAGAAATACATTGTACCGCTGGAAAAATGCAGTATAATAAGAGTATACTGATGGTTATTATGGCCGCTCGCGCGGCGGCGCGGCCGGGGGACCAAAACAGGGGGAAGAGTTGCTATGACAGAGGCCGTTTGGGAACAGGGCTATACGCAGAACCGCGAGCTTTCCTGGCTGCAGTTCAACGCCCGCGTGCTCGCAGAGGCGGAGGACGATGCAGTGCCGCTGCTCGAGCGATGCAAATTCCTGTCCATTTTCACCAGCAATCTGGATGAATTCTTTATGATCCGTGTGGGCAGCCTGTGCGACATGGCCGCCGTGGACAAAAACCAGATCGACAACAAATCCGGCATGACCGCCAAGGAGCAGCTGCGGCGCATCTATGCGGCGGTCGAGCCGCTCTATGCCCGCCGCGACCGCGCGTTTGCAGACGTGGATAAGCGTCTGGCCGCCGAGGGGCTGCGCCGTATGTCCATCGCCGACCTGACGCAGGAGGAGCACAAGTTCATCAAGCAGTACTTCAAAAACGTGGTCGCGCCCGTGCTCTCGCCGCAGATCGTGGACGCGCACCATCCCTTCCCGCATCTGGAGGGCAAGGTGCTGCACATCGCGGCGCTGCTCGGACACAAAAAGAGCGAGCGCCTCGGCCTGATGCCCGTGCCCGCTTCGCTGCCCGCGCTGGTGTTCCTGCCGGGCGACGGGGCGCGCTATGTCCCGATCGAGGACATCCTGCTCGAATACACGGGCAACGTGTTCGAGATGTACGACGTGCTGGAAAAGACCGTGTTCTGCGTCACCCGCAACGCGGACATCAATCCGGACGACGAGACCTTCGGCGCGGATGAGGGCGACCTGCGCAAAAAGATGGAAAAGCTGCTGCGCCTGCGCCGCCGCATGGCGGTGGTGCGCGTCGAGCTCAACCGCCCGATCAGCGACCACTTCAAGGAATATTTCCGCAGCCGCTTTGACGTGTCGGACGCGCAGATCTTCCTGTCCCGCAAGGCGCCGCTGCAGATGGGCTACGCCTTCTCGCTGGGCGACCACCTGCCGGAAAAGCAGCGCGCCGCCCTGTCCGACCCGCCGTTCACCCCGCAGCAGCCCGCCATGCTGCCCGCGGGGCAGAGCCTGCTCAAGACCGCGCTCAAGCGCGATGTGCTGCTCTCCTATCCGTATGAGTCGATGGAGCCCTTCCTGCAGATGATCCGCGAGGCGGCAAACGACCCCGCGGTGCTCTCCATCCGCATCACGATCTACCGTCTGGCGCGCAAGGCCAAGCTGGTCGAGTATCTGTGCGCCGCGGCCGAGAACGGCAAGGACGTGACCGCGCTCATCGAGCTGCGCGCCCGCTTTGACGAGCAGAACAACATCGACTGGTCCGAGCGCATGGAGGAGGCAGGCTGCAAGATCATCTACGGCTTTGAGGACTACAAGGTCCACTCCAAGATCTGCCTGATCACCCGGCAGGAGCGCGGCACCGTGCGCCACATCACGCAGGTCGGCACGGGCAACTACAACGAAAAGACCGCCACGCAGTATACCGACGTGTCGCTCATCACCTCGGATGAGTCGATCGGCGCGGACGCGGGCGCGTTCTTCAACAACATGGCGATGGGCAATCTGGAGGGGCGGTACGACCGCCTGCTCGTCGCCCCGACCAGCCTGAAAAACAACATCCTCGCGCTCATGGACGAGCAGATCGCCAAGGGGAGCGAGGGCTACATCCTGCTCAAGTTCAACTCGCTGACCGATATCGACATCATCAAAAAGCTGCGGGACGCCTCGTGCGCGGGCGTCAAGGTCGAGATGATCGTGCGCGGCATCTGCTGCCTGCTGCCCGGCATCGAGGGCCACACGGAGAACATTACGGTGTCCAGCATCGTCGGCCGCTTCCTCGAGCACTCGCGCATCTATGTGTTCGGCCGCGGGGCGGAGGAGAAAATGTACATCTCTTCGGCGGATATGATGACGCGCAACACCGAGCGCCGCGTCGAGATCGCCTGTCCGGTCGATTCGGCCGAGGTGCGCGCCCGCCTGCACGACATCCTGTACGCCATGCAGCACGATACGGTCAAGGCGCGCGTGCTCCAGCCGGATGGCAGCTATCACAAAAAGCCGCCCGTGCCCGATCCGCTGTGCGCGCAGGTGCTGCTCATGCAGCAGGCCATCAATCAGGCGCGCGAGCAGGCCGCGCATCCCGCGCCGCCCGAGCCGGGCTGGAAGAAGTTCCTGAACCGCCTGCTCGGCCGCAGCGAGTGACCGCCCGCGCAGAGCGGCAGCAAAAAAC
>CALWJG010000019.1 GCA_944380945.1 uncultured Agathobaculum sp.
CGCTTATCCAGCCGGCGCGACAGGCGCAGGCCGACCTCCTGAAAGATCTGCACGATCACAACGATGATGATGACCGCGACCAGCATGATGCCGAACTGATAGCGGTTGTAGCCGTAGGTGACCGCTACCGCGCCCAGACCGCCGCCGCCGATGAAGCCCGCCATCGCGGAGTAGCCCAGAATGGTGACGATCGAGATCGCCGCGCCCACCATGAGCGAGGGCTTGGCCTCGGGCACGAGCACCTTCCACACGATCTGCCACGGGGAAGCGCCCATGGACTGCGCCGCCTCGATCACGCCGAACGGCACCTCCTTGATGGACGACTCGACCATGCGCGCCACATAGGGCGCGGCCGCCACGGTCAGCGGCACGATCATGGCGGTCGTGCCGATGGACGAGCCCGCGATCAGGCGCGTCATCGGGGTGATCATGACCGCAAGGATCAAAAACGGGATCGAGCGCAGGATGTTGACGACCACGCCCAGCACCGCGTTGAGCACCGGCATCGGGCGGACGCCCTCCTTGTCGCTCGCCACGAGCGTAAGGCCGAGCGGCAGGCCGATCGCATAGGAGACCGCGGTCGATACGATGACCATATACAGGGTCTCCCACAGGCTTTTCGCCCAAATCTCAGGTGAAAGCATCGGCGTCCCCCTCCTCTACATGCACGTTCTGGGTTTCCAGATAGGCCAGCGCGCGTCTGGCGGCGCGCTCATCCTCCGGCAGCTGCAGGATCATCTGGCCGTAGGCCTTGCCGTCGATGTCCTTGGTGTCCGCGAACATGATGTTGACCGGCGCCTTGCACTCCAGCACCATGTTGGACACCACCGGCTCGAACGACGAGTTGCCGTCGAACACGATGCGGCAGTAATGCCGGCCCGTGGCCAGCTTATCGCGTCTGCCGTCCGGATAGATCAGCTGCTTTGCCATGGCCGACTGCGGCCGGGTGAACACCTGGTCGACCGGCCCGCTCTCCACGATATGGCTCGCGTCGATGATCGCCACGCGCTGGCAGATCTCCTCGATGACCGCCATCTCATGCGTGATGACGATGATCGTGATGCCGAGCGTCTGGTTGATCTCCTTGAGCAGCGCGAGGATCGAGCGCGTGGTCGTCGGGTCGAGGGCGCTGGTCGCCTCGTCGCACAGCAGGATCTTCGGGCTGGTCGCCAGCGCGCGGGCGATGGCCACGCGCTGCTGCTGTCCGCCCGACAGCTGGGAGGGATAGTTGTCCTCCCGGTCGCGCAGGCCGACGGTCTCGAGCAGCTCGCGCGCCCGCGCCTCGGCCTCCGCCTTTTTCGCGCCCGCGATCTCGAGCGGGAAGCACACGTTCTGCAGCGCCGTGCGCTGCTGCAGCAGGTTGAACTGCTGGAAGATCATGCCCATCGAGCGGCGCGCCTCCAGCAGCTGCTTTTTGGAGAGCCGGCCGAGCTCCTGCCCGTCCACCGTGACCGAGCCCGCCGTGGGCGTTTCCAGAAAGTTGATGCAGCGCACGAGCGTTGACTTGCCCGCGCCGGACAGGCCGATGATGCCGAAGATCTCGCCGCGGCGGATATCCAGATCAATGCCGTCCAGCGCGACCACTTCGCCCGCGCGGCCGCAGAAGGTCTTATTCAGGCCGCGGATGCGGACAATGCTGTCCTGATCCAAGTCCATTCCCCCTTTTCAAAATAAAAGCGGAAAGCAGAAGCCTGCTTTCCGCCCGTTTCTCTTCTCAGCTGCACACGCCGCATGACATGCGGCCCGTCTTGCAGTCCGGCAGCCCCTTCAGGACTGCGCCGCAGAAAAACGAGCAGAGCCGCACATCATGCACATTCCCTTCCGGACAGCCATTGCGGTTTCCTCCCTTTCCTGCAGATCGGAGCTTTTCTTCGCATCCGTGCTATAAGTGTAGTCTATTATGCGGGATTTGTCAAGGGTCATGCCGCAGGCGGCGCAAAAATAGCCGCCCTGCACAAAGCCCCTGTCTTCCCGGCCTCTTTTCCCGCGGTTTTTATTCCCCGAAGATGTAGCGGTTCCTGCCCTGCTCCTTGGCCTGATAGAGCAGGCGGTCGGCCGCGCGGTAGACCTCGTCCATGGTGCGGTACTGCGCGACCGGCAGCACGCCCACGCTGCACGACACCGTGCCGCGGCGCGCGCCGTCCCGGTCGATCTGCTCGACTGCCGCGGCAAAGCGCTCCAGCTTGTTTTCCAGCTCCGCGCGCAGGATGGGCTTGTAGATAAAGACCGCAAACTCATCCCCGCCCAGCCGGCCCGCCACGCCGACCGGTGAAAATACATCCCGCAGCGCGCCGGCGACGCCGCGCAGCACGCGGTCGCCCTCCGGATGGCCGAAGGTGTCGTTGATCTGCTTGAACCAGTCGATGTCGATCATCAGGAAAAAGCCGTACGCCGCCTCGTCCGCGCGGCGGGACAGGCTGCCGAGCAGCTCGCTGCACATCTGGAAGAAGTGCTTGCGGTTGTACAGGCCGGTCAGCATGTCCAGCTTGGCTTCGTAATTCATGTAGGTCGTGTACCGGCGGTTGAACACCTGAAACACGACGAGCAGAAAGGTCAGCGCGATCATGCCCGCCAGAAACTGCGCCTGAAGCAGCAGCAGGTTGTACATCGCCTCATCCGAGAGCACCAGATCCTGCTGCTGCGCGAACATATAGCGGATGCGCCAGACGAAATACACGGTCACCGCGCAGGAAAACCCGAACATCACCAGCAGCAGCACGGCCAGCGGCCAGCCGTGGTAGGTATCCATCAGCTGGAACCGCTTGACCAGCGCCATGCGCTGCTCAAAGCGGCGCACGATCGCAGAGCGGCTCAAGCGCCAGCACAGCAGCACGACCACCGCCGACCCGGCGGACACCGCCAGATTGATGGGCGAGCCCAGACCGTTCAGCGTGTTCGCCGGCCCATATCCCAGTTCGGGGAACAGCAGCCCCAGCGCGCTGTACACCAGCAGCGAGTGGAGCACCCTGCCGCACAGGGTGAGCAGCACGAGCCACACCTCGGGCCGGCGGCGTTTTTTGACCGCATAGTACAGCAAACCGACCAGCAGGCCGAACAGCGCCCGCGTGCCCACGCTCAGCAGGATGCTCCGGACCGGCGCGCCGCTCATCACCGGGGAGAACACCGCGTCCGACGGCAGCACATAGGTCGCCGACGCCTTCCACATGCTGATCAGCCCGAACACCGCGCCGACCGCCGTGCTCTCGCCCGGCCCCATCAGGCAGCCGGTCACCAGGATCGGGATATAGGCAAAGGTGACCGAGATCGGCGCTATGTGGATATAACCCAGAAAGGAGACCGACATGAGGATCTCGATCGCGATCAGGCTGCCCAGCAGATACCACCGCGTGCTCTGGTCCTTATAAATGCTGAATTCCGTTGTCCTCCCCTCCTTGTCCAGAATCGTCACCCGTCATTCCGCCTCCCGCGGGCGGAAGCAGCGGCGCAGCTGCCTGCCGTCATAGGCCTTTTGCTCGAAATCCGCCGCCGGCATCGGGCGGAAGAACACAAAGCCCTGCACCTGCCCGCAGCCCCTGCGCTGCAGCCAGTCGACCTGCTCATACCGCTCGATGCCCTCGGCGACCGTCTGGATGCCGAGCTCCTGCGCCAGACCGAGCACGGACTCCACGATCAGCGCCCCTTTGCGCAGGTCCTCCCCCTCGCCGGTGAAAAAGCTGCGGTCAAGCTTGATCACGTCGATATCCAAATCCTTGAGCAGCCCGAGCGAGGAAAAGCCCGAGCCAAAATCATCCAGCGAGCAGCGGAAGCCCTGCCGGTGCATCTCCTGCACGAACTGCTGCATCCAGCCGGTGTTTTCCATAAAAATGCTCTCGGTCAGCTCCAGCTCCAGCTGGGCGGGCGAAACGCCGTATTTGTCGCAGATCGCGCGGTAATCCGACAGCAGGGCCGGCGCAAAGATGTTCTGCCGCGACAGGTTGACCGACACCACGAGCGGCGCGCGCCCCTCCTGCGTCCAGCGCTGCAGCAGCTTGCAGACCTCCTCAAACATGAAGCGGTCGAGCGCGCCGATCATGCCCGCCTTTTCAAAGACCGGTATGAACACCGCGGGCGACAGCATCCCCTTGCTGGGATGGTCCCAGCGGATGAGCGCCTCCGCGCCGCAGACCGCGCCGCTGTCCAGCTGCACCTTGGGCTGCAGATAGACCTGGAACGCCCCGCTGCGCAGCGAGGGCTGCATATCGCTGATGAGCTCGCGCTCGAGCTTCTGCTCCTGCAGGCGCTCGGCGCGGTAAAACGAGCAGTCCTGCCCGTCCCGGTATTTGCGGGCGAGATTGGCGTTCTGCGCCATCCGGTCCACATCCCCCTTGGGATCTTCGATCAGATAGGCGCCGATGCGGACGGCAAAGCGGTAGCCGCTGCCGTCCAGCCCGTCGAACGCTTCGATCGACTGCTTGAGCGCCGCCATCCGGCTGGTGATCATCCCGCGGTCCTGCGTGCGCAGCAGGATATAGAAGATATCCGCCGAGGAGCGTCCGGCGATCTCGCCGTACCGCAGGTGCTCGATGATCTGCCCGAAGATATAGCGCAGCACGCGGTCGCCGCCCTCCACGCCGTACACGTTATTCAAAAAGGTGAAGTCCGCCACGTCGAGCGAGACCATCGTGCAGGCGCCCCCGCTCTCGCGCAGGACGCGCTCGGCCTCGAGCCGGAAGCGCAGCGCGCTCCAGCCGCCGGTCACGCGGTCGACAAAGGCGATGTCGCTCAGACGGCGGTTATGCCGCCGCTGGGACAGGACCAGACCCACGATGCAGCCCACCAGCAGCACGATCGCCGCGGCGGTGAGCAGCAGGTTCTGCGTGGTCATGCCCTCGATCCATGTGTTGAGCGCGTCGGCCGGGATCACGGTGAACACCCACCAGTCGGAAAAGGAGAGCGGCTCATAGCTGAGCAGCAGCTCCTCGCCCTCGCTCGAGGGGAAGGCCAGCGTGCCGCTGCGGCCCTCGGTCAGGTCGCGCCGCATCTGCTCGAGCTGCGCGGGCACGTCCGCATACGGGGTGCCCTCGTACGCCTCTTCCAGCTCTGTAAAGAAGTTCTGCTCGGTGCGCGAGGTGATGACGACGCCCGACTGGGTGATGACCATGGTGATGCCGTTGCCGTCAAAGCTGGCCGCGCTGAGCATTTCGACGAGCAGGTCGTTCTGCTTCGCGCCGATGATCACCGCGTCGTCCCCTTCCCCGTCGCCCGCCGCAAAGTAGATCACCGTGCTCTCGTCCGGGATGGCGAGCAGCTGCGACCGGCCGTGCTGCAGCAGGGTCCGGTCCAGCGTATAGCGCGCGCCGTACCGCGCCTGCAGCCATTGCTCCGCCTGCTCCAGGCCGTCGACCATGTGCAGTCTGTTGAAATCCGCATACCCGGTCTGATCGGCCAGATAGGCCTCCCGCTCGGCCGCCGGCATGTCCAGCGCGCCGTTCCGGATCAGCCGCAGGATGTCGAGCGAATTCTGCACCTGCACCTCGATCTGCTCATGCAGCTGATAGGTCACGTCGGTCAGATACTGCGTCGTGCGGCTGCGGGACTGCTCGTATATCTGCAGCGAGTTCTGAAAAAAGATACCGGACAGGAGCACGCCTGCGCAGAACAGCGCAGCCAGCCCCCATTTCCGCAAACGCGTCAGTTTTTTATTCTTATCCATATGCCTCCTGCTTTTCCGGCGGCGCGGTCAGTCCTTCTTGCCTTTCTGCTTGGGGCCAAGGCTGTCGATGATCGTGATGACCAGCCCGCGGATGCTGTTCTCGGTCGTGCGGTAGGGCGCGATGCGCAGCGTGTAGCAGCGGCCGTTCATCGCGGTCACCTCCCGGTCGATCGAGATCAGGCTCTTGAGCACCTTTTTCGCGTCGCTCTCGATCTCTTCATCCGGGAAGCTGTGCGCGAAGATCTGGATCGGGCGGCCGATGTCATGCTCCATCAGCTGGAACTCGCGGCCGACGTATTCGGTGAACTTGCGGATATTGAGGTTGCTGTCCACAAACAGGATGCCGATCATGGTCGAGGACAGGAAGTTGGACAGGTCGTTGGTCATCATGGTCAGCTCGTCCAGCTTGAGCTGATGCTCGGTGTTGACCGTGTACAGTTCCTCGTTGACCGACTGCAGCTCCTCGGTCGAGCTCTGCAGCTCCTCGTTGGCGGTGAGCAGCTCCTCATTGGCAGCCTGCAGCTCGCCGTTGACAGTCTCCAGCCGCTGGATGGTCGCGCGCAGGTCGCTCTGCGACACCTGAAACTCCTGCTCGAGCTCGGCGATGCGCCGCGCGGCGGTCTCGTCGATGTCGTACTTCTCCAGCACGCCGCCGACCTCCGTGCGCCTGCCCTCCTGAAAGATCACCGCAGTCAGCTGCGGGTCGTTGTCCTCGCCGGTGCCCGGCACGGGCTGCACGATCAGATCGACCTTGCGCCGCCCCTGCGCGCAGTCGACGACCACATCGGTGTAGGTGACGGCGGTGTGCTCGGACCGGGCCCGGCTGAGCGCGGTGGCCGCGACCAGGCTGAGGTCCTTGTTGAGCATGCTGAAAAAGTTGAGCGTCGCCTTGCCCGGGGCAAGGGTCAGGTAATCCGCGTAATTGCCGAAGAAGTGGAGCACGTTGTTCTCCTCATCCAGCACGACCGACGCCGGCATGAACGACTCCATGCATCTGGTGTAGACGTTCTCCACGCTGCTGTCGTCCTGCGGGCCGCTGCTGATGCTCGCAGAGCGCAGCGAGATCGCCTGAATGTTGGGGATGTTGAACGTCGGCGGCGCGAGGTCCTCCACCTTGCCCTCGCCCTTGTGGATATAGATCTTTTCCGCGCTGCACACCGGCTTGAACAGGCTGACGTATTCGCCCGCGGTCTCGCTCTTGCCGAGGAACAGGAAGCCGTTGTTCTTGAGCGCGGAGTGGAAGATCGCAAACAGGCCCCGGCGCAGCACCGGCTGGAAGTAGATCATCACATTGCGGCAGCAGATCAGGTCGAGCTTGCCGAACGGCGGGTCGGAGAACATGTTGTGCGTGGCGAATACGATCATGCGGCGGATCTCCCGCGAGATCTGGTACTGGTCGTTCTGCTTGACGAAAAACTTCGCCAGCCGGTCGGCCGACACATCGTCGATGATGTTTTCCGAATAAATGCCCTTGCTTGCCTGCTCGATGGACTTGCTGTCCACATCGGTCGCGAAGATCTTGACGTCGCGCTTGACCTGCAGCTCCTCCATGGCCTCCTGAAACAGGATGGCGATCGAGTAGGCCTCCTCGCCGGTCGAGCAGCCCGCGCTCCACACGCGGATGGGCTCCTTCTCCTTGGCGCGCTCGACGATCTTGTAAATGGCGTTGTACTTGAGCTTTTCAAAAAAGCTGGCGTCGCGGAAGAAGTTGGTCACGCCGATCAGGATCTCCTTGATCAGCGTATTGACCTCCTCCGGGCTGTCGCCCAGCAGGCGGGCGAACTCGGTCAGGCTGGTGCTGTGGGTGACCACCATGCGGCGCTCGATGCGGCGCAGGATGGTCGAGCGCTTATAATAGGTAAAGTCGATGCCGCTGGCGTTTTTCAGGATGGTATAGATGTGGCCGAGCGTCTCCTCCTCGGAGAAGTGGTCGTCCTCGTCGGTCAGCAGCCCGTCCGACTTGGGCGTGCGGATGAGCGCGGGCGCGTTGGAGAAATTGAGGATCTCGTCCGCGATCTCCTCCGGGGACAGGGTGAAGTCCGCCAGCCCAGTCTTGATGACGCTCTTGGGCATGCCGTCGAACTTGGCGGTCTCGGGCTCCTGCGCGATGACCAGACCGCCGTACTCCTTGACCACCTTAACGCCGTTGGTACCGTCCGTCCCCGTGCCGGAGAGCACGACGGCGATGGAGTGCTCCCTGCGCTCCTCGGCCAGCGAGTTGAAAAAGATGTCGATCGGGTGGTTGAGCGTGCCGCCCAGATAATCCGACAGGATCAGCCTGTTATCCTTGAGCGTCATATACTTTTTCGGCGGGATCAGGTAGACCGTATCCGGCCGGATGGGCATTTCATTTTCCGCCTCCAGCACCTGCATATCCGTATGCTTACCCAGTATGTCCGCCATGAAGCTCTTGTAATCCGGCGAAAGGTGCTGCACCACGACAAAGCTCAGCCCGCTGTTGCCCGGCATGCAGCCAAAGAACTGCTGCAGCGCCTCCAGCCCGCCGGCCGACGCGCCGATGCCGATGACCAGCGGCCGCTCCTCTTCTCTTTCCGCCGGCGCCGTACGGATGTTATTTGTTTCGCTCACGCGGTATTCCTCCTTCGCTCCGTTCTTCCTTTCCGGATTCCTCATGCTTATTTTGCTCATTTTTATGTAAATACTTCCGCTCAAACTGCGCTTCCGGCAGCGGGCGGTCGTAGTAAAATCCCTGTGCGCAGGTGCAGCCCGCAAGCTGCAGCTGATTGAGCTGGGTCTCGGTCTCCACGCCCTCGGCCACGCAGCACATGCCCTGCTTTTTGCAGATCTGCACAATGTCCCGCACCAGCATCTGGTTGATCTCATTGCCGGACAGGCCCGCGATCAGGCTGCGGTCGAGCTTGATGGTGTCGAACCGCACATTGGCAAAGGTGGACAGGTTGGCGTATTCCGAGCCGAAGTCGTCCAGCCCGAAGCGGATGCCGAACTCGCGCATCCGGCTCATGATCCCGCTCAGCGTGGTCTTTTCGGCGTTGCCCGCGTTTTCGGTGATCTCGATCTCGAGGATATCCTCGGGCAGCGCGGGATAGCGGCTCTGGATCGCGAGCACGGACGCCACCACCGTGGGGTCGAACAGCGTCAGCCGCGAAAAGTTGACCGATACCGGGAACAGCCGGTAGCCCTTTTCGCGCCAGCGGTCCATCTGGGCCAGCGTGCGGTCCAGAATGAACAGGTCCAGCTCGCGGATTTTGCCCTCCCGCTCGAGCGCCTCGATGAAGCGCACCGGCGGCACGATGCCGCCCGCCTCGTCCACGCCGCGCGCGAGCGCCTCCGCGCCCACCAGCGCGCCGGTGCGGATGTCGACCTTGGGCTGGAAGAACACCGTAAAGCGCGCGGTCTGCGCGTTCAGTCCGGTGCCGGCCAGACCGGTATGCTCGGTATGCGGCAGGCCGGCGTGTCCGCTGTGCATGATCGTGCGCGCCTCATCGGCCAGCCGCTTGCCGGCGAACACGCCGTCCGCCCAGGTGCTGCCGATGCGCACGGTGTCCGGATAGCGGTGCTGCAGGCGCATCTGCAGCCGCGCGCAGCGGCCGGAGAACACCTGCTGGGTCGTATTGGGGCACAGCGCGACAAACTCCGCGTCCCATGTGCGGAACAGCCGGTTGCCGCTGAAAATATCCTGTATCGTCCGGCAGACAAAGGCCAGCAGGCGGTTGCCGTATTCAAAGCCCTGCCGGCTGTTGATGGCGGACAGGCCGGGCACGTCCAGACACACCACGCCGAGCGAGCTGTACCGCTCGGAGGAGAAGGTGTGGATGACGTCCATATAATCCCGCAGGTTGGGCAGCTCGATCGCGCAAACGTCGGCCTCGCCCTCCGCCGGCGTGCCCTGCCCCTGAAAGCGCTGCCGCTCGCGCAGCAGGCGCGGGAGCAGCGCGCTGAACAGCGCGGCGTCCGCCGGATGCTCGCGCGAATTTTCGATGCACAGGAAGTCCTCGATCCTGCCGTCCCGCATGCATGGGACCGCGGTGTAATACCACATGCCGTCCTCTGCCGCGCCGTCCTGCGCCTGCGCGGCGCCGCCCTTCGCGGTTTTGTTCCGCGTCAGGAACACCGGCGCGCGCTCGCGCATGCAGCGGCCGAGCAGCGGCATGCGCTCGACCGACAGGCCGGAGACCGCCTGCTGGATGCTTCTCTTTTCTATATTCGTCCATTCATAGGACATGGTGACCGACTCGCCGTCGTCCGAAAGGTGCAGGACGTACACGCGGTCGGCGCAGTAATACCCGCCGATATACCCCAGTACGCTGCGGATCGAGGTATCGAACGAATCCGCGTCCAGCATGGCGGACATGCATTCGTACACCACGTCCTTCTCCCGGTCGGACAGCGGGCGCTGCATCTCCGCCCCGTGCACGCCGACCATATCGTCCTGCTCGCTCTTCTGCAGCTCGGTCCAGTTCCAGTCGTCCTTTTCATCCGGGAACGCGACCGTATCCGCGGCCGCATTCTGCCACAGCGTGCACAGATGGGCGCTTTGGGCCAGCATTTTGCTGCTGCTCACCAGCGAACCCCGTTCGCACACCACGCCCGCGATGAAGCGCACCGGCGCAAGGCGCACGGTATCCGCCAGCGCAAGGCGGACGAAGCTGAACGCATCCTCCAGCTGGCGCTGCAGGTCGGCGCGCGAGCGCACCTCCGGATAGAACACGATCAGCTCTTCCCCGCCGTATTCGCCGAAAATGCAGCCGGCGCCCAGCGCGACCGCCATCGCGGAGGCGATATAGCGCCGCGTGCGCTCCATGCGGACCGTGTCCGCCCCCTGCAGCTTGGACAGCCCGCGCGCACGGATCAGCGTCATCGCGCACACGCCCGGCTTCCTGCCGCGCAGCGCGGTCTCGATCAGCGCCAGCGAGGTCGCGCGGTCATACAGGCCGGTGATCGGGTCATAGCCCGCCCGTTCCTCCAGCGCATCCTCCCATCGGTGGCGGCTGTCCGCCTGACACATATAGACAAACAGGTATACGTCATGGGTGAGCGGGTCCTCCAGCATATTGACCGTATAGCTGACCCAGCGGATCGCGCCGCCGCCGTCCACCCGGCGGTATTCAGCGTGCAGCCACCGCCGGCCGCCCTCAAACGCCTGCAACAGCGCCTCCCGGTCAAACAGGAGGCGGAACGCCTGCCGGTCGTCCGGCGAAAACATCCGCGCCCGCTCCTGCCGGAGCATCTGCGCGCAGCCGTCCCCGCCGGCGCGGCCGCCCAGACTGCGCCCCTCGAGCCACAGCTCCTTGATGTCGTCCTGCGTCAGGTCGGCGCGCAGGCCGAGGATCAGGTCGGGCATCAGCGCGCGCGGGATGGGCCGCTTGAGGATGGAGCGCGCGGTCTCCCCGGCAAAATTCTTGGGCAGATCCTCCATGATGCCCACGGCGCGCACCGCCTGCCCGTTATCGTCAAACAGCGTCCGGTAGGAGAACGCCGCCCAGCGGTAGCAGCCGGTCTCGTGGTAGCGGACGATGAAGTTGCCGTAATCCTGCACCTTGCCGCCGAGCAGCCCTTCCGCAAATTCGGCAAACCGCGGCACGGAGTCCGGATGGATCCAGCCGTTGTCGATCAGCGCCTGCGGGAAGCTGGCGCGCGCGGTCTCGCCGGCGATGAATTTGCCGCTGCTGTCAAACGCGCAGATCGTGCGCGCGGCGATATCGACCTCCCACAGACTGCGGGTGGTCTGCGCGAACGCCAGACGCAGGCGGTCGTTGATCTCCTGCAGCCGGGATTCGTTTTCCTTGTATTCGGTGATGTCCGTCGTGGTCACGAGCAGCACCGGATGCGGGCTGTCGTAATCGATCTTGGCTGCGCGGATGTGCCACCACGACCACTTCTGCCGGTTGCCCCATGAGATGCGGTGGAC
The DNA here is from genome assembly GCA_944380945.1 of uncultured Agathobaculum sp. Taxonomy (GTDB): domain Bacteria; phylum Bacillota; class Clostridia; order Oscillospirales; family Butyricicoccaceae; genus Agathobaculum. The sequence continues at coordinate 11,544 of CALWJG010000019.1, forward strand.
GTTTTCCACCATGCCGCCCCCTGCCGCGGCGGCGCGCAGCGTTTTTTCCAGCGCGGGCAGATCGTCCGGATGGGCGAAGCGCTCCAGCCGCTTGGGCAGGGTGAACTGCTGCGGGGTCACGCCAACCATGCGGCAGAAACTCGGGCTGATGTAAATGATGTTGATCTCGTCGTCGATCTCGAGCAGCGCCACGCCGCTGTCCATATATTCGAGCAGGCTGCTCATCGGGATGGCGTTGACCGAACGCACGGATTCGACCGCCTGCCCCTGCACGCCGTCGTCCAGATGCAGGCAGAAGCCGCCGCGGCCCGTGTTTTTGACCTGATACAGCGCGTCGTCCGCCGAGCGGTACAGCCGGTCAAAGCTGTGTCCGGCGCCCACGGCGAAATGCGCGCCCACGCTGGCGGACAGCACGATATCCGACGCGCCGCCCATCGCGGCCTGCATCCGCCGGCAGATCTGCCGCCCCTTTTTCCGGACCGCGCTTTCCGTCACGCTGCCGGAGAGGAACACGAAAAATTCATCCCCGCCCAGCCGGCCGATGATGTCATTTGCGCGGAACATGCCGGACAGCGTGCGCGCGGCCTGCTGGATCGCACGGTCGCCCGCCTGATGCCCCAGACTGTCGTTGACCTGCTTGAAATGATCCAGATCGATGATGAACAGCGCGCAGGCGTCGCCTGCTGTCATTTGCTGCAGGCGCTGTATGATATAGGCCTCCGCCGTCTCCCGGTTGAGCAGGCCGGAGAGCGCGTCCTTGGAAGCGCGCTCCTGCAGCTCCTCATACCGGTGCTCGAGCGTTTGCCGATCCAGCAAAGTAGACTCCTTTTCCTGCATAATGCATCTCCTCTATGCATGTACTGCAATCAAACAAAACATACATTATGTCCGTTTTCTGTCAACAAAATTAACAAATTTTAATCAATCCATGCATTATCTATTATTATATCACAAAAAAGTTCAGATTTCCAACCGCAAAACCAGAAATTCTCCCATCCATCGTCAAAAAAGTGCATTTTGTCATCCTGATTTTTCCTTTCCCCGGCATATTGACAACACGCGCCGCAGAATATACTATATATAGTATATGAACCACAATAGTCATACACGATATATTCTCTGCAAGGGAGGCAGCGAGGATGCATGTCAAAAAACGCAGCGGCGCGCTCGTGCCGTTTGACGCGGGGTTCATCCAGCGGGCGGTCACGCTGGCGGCGGCCGCCGCCGGCGAGCACGACGAAGCCGCCGTCGCGCGCGTCACCGCCGCAGCGGCCGACAAGCTGCGGGCGCGCGGCGAGGACCCGGTCGATATCGAAACCATTCAGGACACGGTCGAGGAGACCCTGCTCGAGCAGCAGCTCTACCACACCGCCCGCGCCTACATCCGCTACCGCATGGAAAAGCAGAAGGTGCGCGCGGACGGCGCGGAGCAGGACGGCCTGCTCACCCGCGAGTTCCTCAGTCCGTACAAGCATGCGCCGAGCCCCATGGGCCAGCTGGGCGCGTTTGTCTACACGCGCACCTATGCGCGCTTCCTGCCGCGGCAGGGCCGCCGCGAGTTCTGGTGGGAGACCGTGCGCCGCGCGGTCGAATACAACTGCTCGCTCGCGCCCACCCCGCGCGAGGAGGCGGAGCGCCTGTTCGACAACATCTATCACATGCGGCAGTTCCTCTCCGGACGCACGCTCTGGGTCGGCGGCACGCCGGTCGCAGACCTGTACCCCATGGCCAATTATAACTGCGCCTTTACCGTGATCGACAGCTTTGCCGCCTACCACGACCTGTTTTACCTGCTGATGGTGGGCAGCGGCGTGGGCGTGCGCGTGCTGCAGTCGGATGCGGACAAGCTGCCGCCCGTGCGCACCGATCTGGAGATCCTGCACAAGTCCTACGATCCGGTCCCGCCTTACGCGCGGCTGGAGTACACCGATCTCACCTTTGCGCACGACACCGCCACGCTCAACATCGGGGACTCCAAGGAGGGCTGGGCGCAGGCGCTGACCCATTATTTCGATCTGCTCTCCAACCGCGAGTACCGCAGGATCCACCGCCTGATCGTGGTGTACGACTCCATCCGCCCCAAGGGCGACAAGCTGCGCACCTTCGGCGGCACGGCCAGCGGCCACGGCTCGATGATGGCCATGCTGGACAAGATCCACCGGGTGGTCGCCGCGGCCGGGCAGCGCGCGGACGCGGTCTGGACGCCGCTGCGGCCGATCGACCTGCTGGACATCGCCAACATCATCGGCGAGAACGTGGTCTCGGGCGGCGTGCGCCGCACCTCGGAGATCGGCCTGATCGACGCGGACGACGAGGCCTGCATCCGGGCCAAGAGCCGCCTGTACCGTCAGGTGCACGGCCGCTGGGAGATCGACAAGGCGATCGCCCACCGCCAGATGAGCAACAATTCGATCTACTACCGCGAAAAGCCCACCCGCGAAAAGCTGCACTGGCATCTGCAGCAGATGCGTTACTCGGGCGAGCCGGGCTGGATCAACGAACAGGCCGGCGCCAGACGCCGCCCCAATTTCAACGGCTGCAACCCCTGCGGCGAGATCCTGCTGGACAGCAACGGCCTGTGCAACCTGACCACGGTCAACGTGATGGCGTTCGTCCGGGACGGCGCGCTGGACAAGCCCGCGCTGCTCGAGGCGCAGCGTCTGTCCGCGCGCGCAGGCTACCGCATGACCTGCCGCGCGCTCGAGCTGCACCGCTGGAATGCTGTGCAGCAGCGCGACCGGCTGCTCGGCTGCTCGCTCACCGGCTGGCAGGACATGGTCAACGCCACGGGCATGGACCGCAGCGCACAGGCCGCCCTGCTGGAAGAACTGCGCGCGGCCGCGCACGAGGCGGCGCAGTCGATCGCCGCGCGGCTGGGCGGCAGGGCGCCGCTGCTCGTGACCACCATCAAGCCCGAGGGCACGCTTTCCCTGCTGCCGACCGTGTCCTGCGGCGTGCACTATTCGCACGCGCCCTATTATATCCGCCGCGTGCGCATCTCGGCGGACGACCCGCTGTGCCGGGTGTGCGAGGATCTGGGCTACCCCGTGCTGCCCGAGGTCGGGCAGGACCCGGACGACCCGGTCACCAAGGTGGTCGAGTTCCCCGTCAAGGCGCCCGCCGGCCGCGTCAAGGCGGATGTGTCCGCCATCGAGCAGCTGGAAAATTACAAGCTGTTCATGCAGCACTACGTCGACCACAACTGCTCGATCACCGTGCATGTGCGCGACAGCGAGTGGGACGCGGTCGAGCAGTGGGTGTGGGACAACTGGGACGACGTCGTCGCGCTGACCTTCCTCAGCTACGACGACAGCTTCTACGAGCTGATGCCGTTTGAGGCCGTCAATCAGGAGGAGTACGAGCGCCGCCTTGCGGCGATGAAGCCGTTCAACCCCTCGCTGCTCTCCCGCTATGAGCAGGAGGAGACCGAGCTGGATTTCGGGGATCCCGAGTGTGCAAACGGCGTCTGCCCGGTGCGCTGAGCGTGCCGGACGGGGAGCCCGCGCCTGCTGGCGCGGGCTCGAGGCTGTCGAAAAACTATGTTTTTCGAACAGCCTCTCGATTGAAACTACAGTTTCAATCGAACTTCCGATACAAAAGGGTGCAAAAGTGCACCCTTTTGATCGGTTTGTATCACAAAATCGGGCA
>CALWJG010000020.1 GCA_944380945.1 uncultured Agathobaculum sp.
GCGTTATCGCTTGTATTTTGCACCATGCCCCGTCTTTCCGCGAGGGAAGACGGGGCTCTGGCCGCGATGTGAAATGCTGCATTTTGAGTACAGCCGATATTGCGTGAAATCGCGCGATCGCAATATTGTATAATAATTCCACAAACCAGACCGGCGACGCACAAACGAAATTTCGTGGCAGTTTTTCTGCGTTTACCTTTCAAATTGATTGCTAAATCGCATATCCTGTTATCTCGGCCGTCTGCGGTACAGCACGGCAAACAGTAGCGCGCCCAGCAGCACGACAAAGCAGATGCCATACCAGATCAGATTTTGCATGGAACTGCCCGCTGAACTGCTGCCGCCCCAGCTGCCGGGCATGCCGCCGAACGACATGTCCGGCTTGCCGCGGGAACCTGTGCCGCCATCCGACGCTGCACTGGATGCGGCGTCGCTGTCTGACGGCTCTCCGCCACCCTGCGGCGCGGCAGTACCGCCATCCTCCGGATTGGACTGCCCGGCAGTGCCGGACTGCTGTTCCACAGGAGCTGCCGCATCTTCATTTGATGCTTCCTGCTCCGCCGCTGTCTGCCCGGCTGCATCCGCTGCTTGCGGATTTTCTGTATCTGCTGCCACGTCCTGCGCCGTATCACTTCCCGGCATACCGCCGCCGAAGCCGCCGCCCATGTTCATTGTGCCCATCACGCTGATGTCCAGACCGGAGGCGTCGACGAGCGCATCCGAACCGCTCTGCTCCGCCGCGGTCGAGGGGATCGTGCCGTCCAGCTGGCCTGAGATGGATTCGCCGCGCAGCATGACCACCTGATACAGTGTATCGACCGCGGTCAGGTATTCTTCGTAGGTGTAGAATGCGGTCGGGTCGGTCTCCACCAGCTCGTCGATCTGCCCACGGACACGGTTGTAGAACGATTCAAAACCGCCGCCGTTGATATACTCATCCACCAGCTGGCGCATGTAGTCGTGATACTGCGTCAGATAGGTCTCGTCAGCCAGCAGGGTGTCGAAAAACTCCGTGCCGGTAAAGGCATTGTCGATCGCGTCGTTTACCACGCTGTCTGCATCGTTGCTGCCCATACCGCCCATGCCGCCGAGCGCGAGGTTATAATCCCAGGGGATGATGTTGAGCTGGCTGTCGGATTCATAGAGATAGTAATTGTGCGCCATCATGCCGGTCAGGCTGTCGTCATTGACCGAGAACACATGCACCGCCATATAGCGCAGCAGGTTGTCGATGTCCATATACTGCTCCAGATCGGTTCCGGCGGCGATGTTTTCGAGCGCTTTGACTACGCGCCGGTGGTCCTTATCCCCGGTATCGGTCACCTCGCCGTCCCAGATCGCGGAATAGCTGTCCAGATCGTCGTCCGTATAATTGAGGTTTGCGCCGTTGCCGCCCATGGAAAAACCGCCGAAGCTGTCCGGCATCTCACCGGCATCGAAGGAGAACTCCCCGCTGTCCGGCATCTCACTGGCATCGAAGGAGAACTCCCCGCCGTTCGGCATATCGCTGGCATCCAAAGCTGCATCCGCCGGCGGTGCGGCGCTGTCGGCAGCGGATTCCGTACCGGTGCTATCGGATTCCGCCGCCGCACCGGCGCCGTCAGGCGGCATCATGCCGCCAAAATCCGGCATGGCAGACGTATCGCCGCCCTGCGGCATCTGTCCCTGCATGGCGGAGAAGTCCGGCATATCCTCCGGCATGGAATCCGGCGGCTCCTGCCCGCCGCCTCCGATGTCGCCGAAATCCATGCTGTCCGGCTTGTAGAGCGCGCCGTTTTCCGCGCCGTAATTGCGCAGCAGAAAGCTGTCCTCCACCGCTTCCAGCGCGACGTAGACACCCCAGTAGCTGCCGTTGACCGAGATCGCCGCGTAATTGTAGAGCGAAGCATCCGCGCCGAGGTACTGGAACATGTCGTAGATCAGCGCTTCCTTCATGTTGGTGGCGTCCGCATAGCTGTTGTTCAGCACCAGCTTGTCGAGCCCGAAGCAGGTCTGGCCGTCTACATAGTGGTCAAATTCCAGCTTGAAGCTGTACCGGTCGGTGGTGGGATCGCTCGCGATGGCGGTCAGGCTGGTGTTGCCCTTGGGGCGGATGCCGACCTGATAAAAGGTCTCGCCGCCGATCTCCACGTCGCAGGGGTAATATTCCTCCGCGGTCGCGTTGTCCAGCATATCCTGCCAGTCCTCTTCGTCCATGCGGATGTTGATCTGCAGAACCTCGCTCGTGTCAAAGAGCGCGGTCTCATATTCCACGGCGAGCCCGCCGCTGCCGTCCGAGGAGAAAAGCTGTCCGGAAAACGCCACCGCGCAGAGACAGAGACAGACGGCAAGCGCCATCGCGGCGGCGACAAAACCGATTGTACGTTTGTGCGCAAGCATAGCCTCTCCTCCGTTATGCCATATATTCGCCGTTGTAGCTGACAAGGGTTGCGCTGTCCACGCCCGTGATCTCGGAGATCTGGTTGACGAAGGCGGTGGAAGCGTCCTTGGTGCGCAGCTCGGCGGTCAGCTCGATGCCGCCGGCGGTCACGGTCTTGGATTTGACGATATAATGCGCGGCGCACTGGCCGAGCAGATCGAGCGCGGCCTGCTCCGCCGCTTCGCTGACACAGCTGAGCACGAGGATATAGGGCTTGTTGTGGATCTTGCGGTTGGCAAACAGCAGCAGGATCACGCCGATGATCGCCGAGCCGATGACCGCGAGCGGGATCATGCCCGCGCCGATCACGATGCCGGCCGCAAGCGACCAGAACAGGAACACGATCTCGACCGGCTCCTTGATGGCGGCGCGGAAACGGACGATGGACAGCGCGCCCACCATGCCGAGCGACAGCACCACGTTGGACGTGACCGCCATGATGACCAGCGTCGTCACCAGCGAAAGCCCGACCAGTGTGAGCGCAAACCCGCTCGAATACATCACGCCCGTCAGCGTCTTCTGATAGATCACAAAGATGAACAGGCCGATCAGCAGGGCGAATACCATGCCGAGCAGCGTATCCAGTACGGAAAATTCCGAAACGCTCTCCAGAAAACTGGATTTGAAAATGTCGTTGAAGCTCATGTTGTTCCCTCCGAGAATAGTTTTCAGCCGAAGCGGCGGCTGGCGCCGTATTTGGAAAATGCCTGCTGACGCACGGTGCCGGTCTGCAGAAGCGATGCGATGACGTCCGGAAGGAATGCGTCGTATTTGACCTCGAGCAGCAGCTCCTCCGGCGCGTCCATCGCGCTGATGTCCTGCGCTCCGCCGTCCAGCAGCGGGCGGCGGAACAGACTGGTGCGGATGCAGCTGTCAAAGGTCACGCGCACGTTGCCGGCTGCGTACACATACGGCTCGCGCCGGTAGGAGACCAGCACGCGGGGCCGCAGCTGCTGATACCGCATTTTGCAGTACAGCTCGCGCACCAGACTGTTCGGGTGCGACGCCATCCACGGCGCGGGCCCGGCGAGCAGGCTGCGGCACTCCGCTTCGGTCAGCGGCGCGTCCAGCTTCATGCACAGGCTGTTGTGCTTGATCTTCTTTTCCAGTGAAATATGGGAAAGATCGTCGTTATAATACCGGATGCGGAACTTTTCCCGCTGCTGCATGCCGCAGCGCTTTTCACGCAGCGCCTTGTCCTTGTAGTTGTCAAAATAAATGCTGCGGATCAGGTAGCAGCCGTCCGGGCGCACATGCGCGTCCGGGCGCATGACTGGCCGGATGCGCTGCCGTATCGCGTAATAGTCGGCGCGGCTGATCCGGTATTTCAGCTCGTGCCGGTAGGCTTGCTGTTGGCTCATAGGGTCTCCTTTCCGGCGGGGGCCGCCGTTTGCTTTGGATTTCACATGGATTTTACAATCAAAAACCAAAATGAAGTTGAAATCCCCTGTGAACATATGATGAACAATCGGCGTTTTTCCTGTTTTGCACGCATTTTTCTGCTATACTGGATAAAACAGACATGGTTTTTCAGGTGTATTTCAACCTGTGCCGCTATCATAGCTGTATGGATGGGAGGGCTGCATATGCGTATTTTGCTTGCGGAGGATGAAAAGACGATCGCCAAAGCGCTGCAGGTCATGCTGGAGAAAAACAAATATGCCGTCGATCTGGTGCACAACGGTCTGGACGCGCGCGACTATATCCTGTCCGGCGCGTATGATGCGATCGTGCTGGATATTATGATGCCGGGTATGGACGGGATGGCGGTGCTGACCGACATCCGCGCGCGCGGGATCACAACGCCGGTGCTGTTCCTGACCGCGAAAAGCGAGATCGAGGACCGCGTCGCCGGGCTGGACGCGGGCGCGGACGACTATTTGCCCAAGCCCTTTGCCGCGAGCGAGTTTCTGGCGCGCGTGCGCGCGCTCGTGCGCCGCAGCGACGCCTATGCGCCGGCCGTCCTCTCATTGGGCAATGCGGCGCTGGACTGCGGCCAGTACACGCTCCGCACGGGGAACGGCAGCGTCCGGCTGAACAACAAAGAGTTCCAGCTCATGGAGCTGTTCCTGCGGCATCCGCATCAGGTGTTCTCCACCGAACACCTGATGGACCGTGTGTGGGGCGTGGACGCGGAATCCGAGATCGACGTGGTTTGGACCTATATCGGCTTTCTGCGCAAAAAGCTGCGGCAGCTGGATGCGGATATTGAGATACGCACGATCCGCGGTGCGGGCTATGCGTTGGAGGAGATCACATGCTGAAAAAGATGCGGCGGCGCTTCATCGGCGCGGCCATGGCGGCGTTTTCCGCCGTGATCGTGATCCTGCTGTGCGCGGTCAACCTGTGGAACTGGCACAGCGTGGTCGGCCAGCTGGACCAGACGATCGACATGCTGCAGTCCCCGGCACCGGGCGGCGCGCTGCGCCCCTTTTCCCCCGACAAGCCGCCTGCCGACCCGCTCGACCAGTTTTCGCCCGAGGTGCAGTATATGATCCGCTTTTTCGCGGTCGAGTGCGATGCGGACGGACAGGTGCAGGCCGTTGATCAGGACTTTATCGCCTCGGTCACGCAGCAGACCGCGGAGGAATATACCGCCGCCGTTTTGGAAAAGGGAAAAACACGCGGCTTTTATCAGGGCTACCGCTATGCGGTCAACCGGCAGACGGATGGGATCACCCTCCTCTTCCTCAACGCCGAGCGCGAGGTGCACAGCCTTGTCACGCTGCTGCTGACCACCGGTCTGATCGCCGCTGCCTGCCTGCTGGCCGTCCTTGTGCTGGTGACGGCGTTTTCCCGCCGCGCGATCGCGCCCTATCTGCGCAACTTGGAGACGCAGAAGCAGTTCATCACCAACGCAGGACACGAGCTGAAAACGCCGCTCACCGCCATCATCACGAGCGCAGACGTGCTCTCTATGGAGCAGGCGGATAACGAATGGGTGCAGGGCATCCGGCAGCAGGCCGGGCGGATGGGCAAGCTGATCACCCAGCTGGTGGCGCTGTCCCGGCTGGATGAGGAAAACCCGTTCCCGGACAAGGCGGTGTTTTCGCTCAGCGACGCGGTCTGGGAGACCGCCGAGCCGTTTGCCTCCATGGCAGCGGCCCGCGGCCTGACCTATACGCAGGAGATCGCGGACGCGGTGCAGATCTATGGCGACCGGACGGCGGTGCAGCAGATGGTATCCATCCTGCTGGACAACGCCGTGCGGTATGCGGATGAGCATGGACAGATCGCGCTTTCCCTGTGCCGCAGGGGCCGGAAGGCCGAGCTGACCGTGTCCAACACCTGCCGGCAGGCGGAGGAGATCGACACCGCCCGCCTGTTTGACCGCTTCTACCGGGCGGATGAATCTCACTCCGGCCGTGTCGCGGGCACGGGCATCGGGCTGTCGATCGCCCGTGCGACCGCAGAGGCGCACAGCGGCGCGATTTCCGCCCGAAGGGACGGGGAAAACATGGTCTTTCGGGTCGAGCTGCCGGCGGCGGACTGAGACGCTGCCCGCGCTGTCCGCACAGAAATCACGGTTTCTACACAAAACCTACGTCAAGATCCGCTACCATCGAATCAGTGCGTATGCGATGTCCGCTTGCGGCGGGCATCCGCGCGGAAGCTACGACACAGGGAGGAGAAACCATGAAGCTCTTGGTTGCGGAAGACGACCCCAGACTGCTCAAAACACTGCTCCACATATTTCAGAAAAACCGTTTCAGTGCGGACGGCGTGCCCAACGGAGAGGAAGCGCTGTCGCACGGGCGGACCGGAGAATACGACGGGATCGTGCTGGATATCATGATGCCGGGCATGGACGGGCTGCGCGTGCTGCAATGCCTGCGCCGTGAGGGCATCGAAACACCGGCGCTGTTCCTGACCGCGCGGGCAGAGGTTTCCCAGCGGGTGGAGGGGCTGGACTGCGGCGCGGACGATTATCTGCCCAAGCCGTTCCACACCACCGAGCTGCTGGCCCGGGTGCGGGCCATGCTGCGGCGAAAGGCTGCCTATCTGCCCGACCTGCTCACGCTCGGACCGGTGACGCTCAACCGCTCCACCTATCAGCTGATCTATCAGGATAAGGAGCGGGCGCTGAGCGGGCGGGAATTCCAGATCCTCGAGATGCTCATGCTGGCGCCCGGCACGATCTTTCCCACCGAGCGGATCATCACCCATCTCTGGGGCTGGGACGCGGATGTGGATACCAGCGTGATCTGGGTGCACATCTCCAATATCCGAAAGAAGATCGCGGCACTGCACGCGCCCATGGAGATCCGCTTTATCCGCAACGGCGGATACACATTAGAGGTGCAGGCATGATCGGCAGCCTGCGCAAAAAGTTCATTTTCGTCAGCGCCGCTTCGATCCTGCTCGTATTTGCGGGCATCTTTTCCCTGTTTGCCGTGTCCACGCTCACGCAGCTGGAACGCACGCTGGACACCCTGACCGATGCCGTCGCCTCGAACGGCGGCCAGTTCCCGGAATTTGAGCCGTCCGAGCGCTCGCCGCTGGCGGAATGGCTCGCCTATCCGGATGTGATCACCGAGGAAACGCAGTTCAGCACGCGTTTTTTTGTCGTGTGGCTGGATGGGACGCAGCAGATCGAGCGGGTGAATATGGACGCCGTGGCGTCGATCGCGCGGACGGAGATCGCAGATTATGCGCATAAGGCCGCGGCAGAGGGACAGAGCCGCGGCTGGGTCGCAGCCTACCGCTACCGATCGGTTCCGGCAGAGGACGGCACAATGCTGGTTTTTGTCAACGGCAGCATGCAGCGCAACATGACATTCCGGCAGCTGGTCACAGCGTTTCTCATTTTGTCCGGCAGCGCCGTCCTCATCCTGTTCCTGACGGTGTTTTTCTCCCGGCGGGCGGTGCGGCCGATCGAGCAGGGCTACGAAAAGCAGAAGCAGTTCATCACGGATGCAAGCCATGAGCTGAAAACCCCTTTGACGCTCATCCTCTCCAATCTGGACATCGTAGAGGAGGAATGCGGGAAGAACGAGTGGCTGGACGACATCCGCAGCGAGGGCGAGCGCATGCGGCTGCTGATCCACAAAATGGTCGAGCTGTCCCGCATGGATGAGGGCGCGCTGCCAGCCGTGTGTGCGGATTTTGACTGCAGCGCCGCTGTCTCCGACACGGTATCCGAATTCCAGCCGCTGGCCGCCGCGCGCGGCCTGTCGCTCGAAGCCGAAATCGAGGCCGGGCTGACCTGCCGCGGAGAGGAGGCGCTGGTGCGCCGGCTGACAGCCATCCTGCTGGATAACGCCGTCAAATACTGCGATCCGGACGGTGCGATCCGCGTGCGCCTGTACCACAGGCACCATCCGGTCCTGCTGGTGGAGAACACCTGCGCGCAGGTGGACGCGCTCGAGCTGGACCGGCTGTTCGACCGGTTTTACCGCGCGGACAAGGCGCGGACGTTTTCAGGCAGCTTCGGCATCGGGCTTTCTATCGCGCAGTCCATCGCAAGCCAGTACCACCGCGGGATCCGCGCATACAAACGCGAAGGGACGATCGGATTTCGGGTGGATCTCAAATAAGAATTGGCTGCTCGGCATAAAAACAACGTCCGGACACAAAAAACACAGGGCTGGAAACCGCACGCTTCGGTTTCCAGCCCTGTTTTCAGCCTATATTTCGTTGAAATGGCTGCAAATATTGCGTTTTCAAGCCATACTCAGCCGCGCCAGTCTGCAAAGATCTGCTCTGCCTCGCTCGCGCTGGCCGCAGCAACGAGCTTGTCCGCCAACTCCTTGCATTCGCCAAACGAGTGCACCGCCAGATCGGCCTTGGCCGCCAGCATCGCCGAGGCGGACATGGACAAATTGGTCACGCCCAGACCGCACAGCACGGGCGCCATGCCCGGCGTGCCCGCCATCTCGCCGCATACGCCGACCTCGATGCCGTTCTCATTTGCCGCCTTGGCGGTCATCTGGATCAGGCGCAGCACGCCCGGATGCAGCGGACGGTACAGATAGGAGATCTTCTCGTTGATGCGGTCGACCGCGCAGGAATACTGGATCAGGTCGTTTGTGCCGATCGAGAAGAAATCGACTTCCTTCGCCAGCACATCCGCGCATACCGCCGCGACCGGGATCTCGACCATGATGCCCACCTTGACGTCCGGGTTGAACGGGACGCCCTCAGCCTCGAGCAGGTCCTTGGCCTGCTGGAGCACCTGCTTGGCGTTGCGGAACTCCTCGATGGAGGAGATCATCGGGAACATGATGCGCAGGTCGCCGTACTGCGCGGCGCGCAGCAGCGCGCGCAGCTGGGTGATGAACAGGTCGTTCTGGTTGAGACAGATGCGGATCGCACGGTAGCCGAGGAACGGGTTCTGCTCCTTCTCAAGCGCGAGCGCCGGCACTTCCTTATCGCCGCCGATGTCCAGCGTGCGGATGATGACCGGCTTGCCCGCCATGGTCTCGCAGGCCTGCTTGTAGGCGTTGAACTGCTCCTCCTCGCTCGGCAGGTCGTCACGGTCCATGAACAGGAACTCGGAGCGGAACAGGCCGACGCCCTCGCCGCCCAGCTCCATGACGCGCACCGCGTCGTCCGGCTTGCCGATATTGCCCTCGATCACAATGCGGCGGCCGTCGCTCGTCGTGCCCTCGCGGTCCTTATATTTTGCGAGCATGGCCTTGCGCTCGTCCTCTGCCTTTTTCTTTTCCGCGAATGCTGCGAGCGTCGCCTCGTCCGGATCGGCAATGACCTCGCCGGTGGAGCCGTCGAGCAGCAGATCCATGCCGTCCGCAAGGCTGTCCGCCTTTTCGCCCGCGCCCGCCACGGCCGGAATACCCATCGAGCGCGCCATGATCGCAGAGTGGCTGGTGCGCCCGCCGATGCGGGTGATAAAGCCGGCCACCGGCTTGGAGCCGATCTTGGCAGTATCCGAGGGCGTCAGGTCGTTCGCGACCAGAATGCAGGGCTCGGTGATGGTGTCGATCGCGTTGTCCGCAATCCCCTTGAGGTTTTTGAGCACGCGCTGGGAGATGTCGCCGATGTCGGCGGCGCGGGCCTGCATGTATTCATCGTCCATCGCGCGGAACATGGCCTGAAAATTCTCGCAGTTGACAAAGCAGGCGTACTCCGCGCAGACCATCTCATCTGCAATCAGATTGGTCATGCCCTCGACGAAGTCCGGATCGTCCAGCATGAGCAGATGCGCGTCAAAGATCTCCGCCTCCGCCGCGCCGATATTTTTCTCCGCCTCGTCGCGCAGCACTTCGATCTGCTTTTTGGCTTTTTCCACCGCATCCAGCACGCGCTGCTGTTCCGCGGCAGCGTCGGTGATCGTATCCTTGACGACCGTCAGATCGGCTTCCTTGATGACAAGCGCCTTGGCATGTGCCAGACCTTCGGATACGCCGATCGCCTTGAATTTGAACATAGACTGTTCCCTCCTGCTCTCTTTGGTTTCCTATGCAAACTTGTACAAAAAAATCAACTTTTTCCCGAATATATTGTACATTATTTCCTTTGCCCCGTCAAGTATCAGAAATAATTTTCAAAAAAGCTGCGTTTTCGGAAAATTTCCGTGTGCTGCGCCTGTTTTTTCTGCTATACTGAAAGCGGACGCAAGAATGCACATCAGGAGGAAGAGAAATCATGGCAAATCGCTGCACCCATATTCCGAATATCATGCTGCCGCAGGACGGCTGCGACCTCTCCAAATGGGCGGTCATCGCCTGCGACCAATATACCTCGCAGCCCGAATACTGGGCCGAGGCGGACCGCATCGTCGGGGACGCGCCCTCGACCCTGCGCCTGACCCTGCCCGAGGTCTATCTGGAGGACGACGACGTCGCCGAACGCACCGCGCGCATCCACGAGACCATGCGCCGCTACATCGCGGACGGCACGCTGCGCACCCTCCCTGCGGGCGTCATCCTGACCGAGCGCTGGTCGGGCGGCGCCTGCCCGCGCCGCGGCATCGTGCTCGCGGTCGATCTGGAGGCCTATGAGTACACCCCCGGCTCGGCTTCGCTCATTCGCCCGACCGAAAAAACCGTTGTCGAGCGCATCCCGCCGCGGCTCAAGGTGCGGCAGGGCGCGTGCATGGAGCTGCCGCATATCATGATCCTGATCGACGACCCGGACCGCCGGATCATCGAGCCGCTGTTTGACAAAACCGACCGCTTTGAAAAGGTGTATGACACCGACCTGATGCAGGGCGGCGGCCACATCAACGGCTGGTTTATCCCGCAGGGCGCGGAGACCGACGAGATCGAGGCCGGTCTGGAGTCCCTGTGCGACCGCGAAGCCTTCAACAAAAAGTACGGATGCACGGATGCGCAGGCGCTGCTCCCCTATGCGGTGGGCGACGGCAACCACTCGATGGCGACCGCCAAGGCGTATTGGGAGGAGATCAAAAAGTGCCTGTCTGCGGACGAGCAGGCCGACCATCCCGCGCGCTTTGCGCTGGTCGAGGTGGTCAACATCCACGACAACAGCCTGATCATCGAGCCGATCCACCGCGTGGTGTTCGGCGTGGCGACCGATGAACTGCTGGACGGTCTGACCGCCTTCTATGCGCAGCACGGCTGCAAGGCCTATGTGGCGGACGCGGCGCCCGCGGACACCGGCGCGCACTGCTATCCGTTCTGCGCAGCGGACAAGTCCGGTGTATATGTGGTCGAGACCCCCCAGTGGTCCATCCCGGTGGCGACCATGCAGGCCGGTCTGGACGCCTATCTGGAGACGCACAGCGGCGCCAAGATCGACTATATCCACGGCGCGGATGTGGTCGAGTCGCTTGGCACAAAGCCGGGCAATGTGGGCATTATCCTGCCTGACATCGCCAAGAACGACCTGTTCCGCGGCGTGGTCTTTGACGGTGTACTGCCCCGCAAGACGTTCTCCATGGGCGAAGCGCACGAAAAGCGCTACTACATGGAAGCCAAGATGATCGTCCGCTAATCCGTATGCGCGTTGGACGCAGCCCCATCGGCTGCGTCCTTTTTCGTCCAGCGCAGGCGGGCTACCCCCTCCTCCACCGTGCAGAGCACGAACGCCGGCGCGAGCGCGAATGGACGGTCGGATGCAAACGCGCAGTGCAGCACAAGCGCATCCCCCGCCGCTTCTGCCTGCACCGCGCCGCAGGCCAGCAGCGCATCGAGCACCGCGTCGCCGGTCCGCAGCGCGGTTCCCTGTAGTGGCTCCGGCTGCACTGGCTCCTCCCCCGCCGCCGCACTTTTGGGTTCAGCGGCCAGATAGAACCGGTCGGGCACGGCAGTCAGGCAGCCCGCGTCGCGCAGCATCTCCCGCGAGAGGCGTCGGCGCAGCACCAGCCGTCCGCACTGCGGCTCGGGCAGGCCGATACGCAGCTGTTTTTCGCCGGCCTGCGCGTAGCAGCGCAGCAATGCGCCGCCGCATGCCGGCGTTTCACAGTCCAGTGCGATCTGCACGCCATAGGCGTCCGGCGACCAGTCTATGGTCCCGATCTCCCGTCCGGCATAATAAACCTCCGCCTGCAAAACCATTCCCCCCTGCAAAAAGAGCGCGTATCCCTGAGTCAGGATACGCGCTCTTTGCCGTTTCTATGCGTCTCAGCCCCGCGCGGAGCCCAGACCGAAGCTGACGGCCAGCGCTTGGTCCACATGCCGCATCGCGGTTTCATCCAGCGAGCCCATCTTTTCCCGCAGGCGGCGCTTATCCAGCGTGCGGATCTGCTCGGTCAGGATAATGGAATCTCTGGTCAGGCCGTATTTGGGTGCGCCGACCGTGATATGGGTCGGCATTTTGGCCTTGTTGACCTGCGATGTAATGGCGGCGGCGATCACGGTCGGGCTGTATCGGTTGCCGACATTGTTCTGCACGATCAGCACCGGGCGGATACCGCCCTGCTCGCTGCCGACCACCGGGCTGAGATCAGCATAATAAATATCTCCCCGTTTGATGCTGCTATCCACAGTTGGTTCACACTCCGATGCAATAGATTTGCGGTTTGTCCGCAAACCTATTTTCCCCACGCGGCAAAAAAATATAACCGGGACGCAAAAAATCTGCCGGCAGGGACAGGCGGGGCGGTTCGCCCCGTTTCAGCCTATGCCGGCAGTGTGATGCAGTTGTCAGCCGATGTAAATACGCGGCACGCGCCCGCTCATCGCGCAAAGCACCTCATAGGAGATCGTGCCCGCCGCGTCAGCCACATCCTCCGCCGTCCAGCCCGTCGGGCCGAACACGGTCACCTCGTCCCCGCGGCGCAGCGGCGCGCCGTCCGGCACGCGCACCATGCACATATCCATGCAGATGCGGCCGAGGACGGGCGTTTTCCGCCCGGCGAGCAGCATGTGCGCCCGGCCCGAGCCGGTACGCAGATAGCCGTCCGCATAACCGATGGAGACCACAGCCATGCGGGTCGGCCTGTCCGTTTCATAGGTGCGGCCATAGCTGACCGTGGTGTGCGCCGGAATGTCCCGCACCTGCACGACGCGCGCCTTGACCGTCATCGCAGGCCGCAGATCAAGCACGGGCGGCACCGAAGCGTCCGGCCGGTAGCCGTACAGGATGATGCCTGCGCGGGTCATGGTGCAGTGCATCTGCTCATAAAACTGGATGCCGCCGCTGTTGGCGCAGTGGCGCAGCGGCAGGTCGAGCCCCGCCTGCGCCAGCCCCTCGCACACGCCGGTGAACAGCGCGTACTGCCGCGCAGTGTAGTCCCTGCCCGAGGGCACGTCGGCAACCGCAAAGTGGGTGAAAATACCCTCCGGCCGCAGGCCGGGCAGCGCAGCGCAGTCCAGAATATCGCGCACGGTCTGTTCACGCTCCCACGACGGGAAGCCCAACCGCGTCATGCCGGTATCCAGCTTGAAGTGCACGGTGATGTCCTGCCCGGTCCGCACTGCCGCCGCGCTCAGGAGGCGCGCGGTCTCTGTGTCGTATACCGGCGCGGTGATCCGATGCTGCGCGACCGTATCCATATCCGTCTCATCCACATAGCCCAGGATGAGGATCGGCTTTGTGATGCCGTTTTCACGCAGCTCGACCGCTTCGGCCACGGTCGCAACCGCGAAATACGGCGCATCCATCGCCTGCAGGCGCTGAGCGACCGGCACGGCCCCGTGTCCGTAGGCGTCCGCCTTGACCACGCACAGCACAGGCGACTTCGCCTGCGCGCAGATCACGCGGTAATTATGCTCGATCGCTCCAAGGTCGATCTCCGCCCAGGTGCGGTGTTTGTTCGGTTCCATTATGCTTCATCCCCATTGTTTTCTGTTTGCCAGCCGGTCAGGCGGAGGGTCAGCACGCGGCTGCCATCCGCATACAGCTCTGCATAGACCGGCTGGAGCGTATCCTCTGTCAGCCAGACCTGTTTTTCCACGGTGCCATCCGCATCCTCGCCCGTGTAGCGCAGCACGAGCAGCGCGCTGCCGTCTGCGGACTCGGTCCACATCTGCACAGGCTCGCCGGTGCGCAGGTCGTTCAGCAGGCAGAACAGGCTGTCCGCCGGTGTCAGGCCGGTGCGCTGCGGCATCGCGTCGTCCAGCTGCATGCCATCATACTGCAGTGAAAACTGCGCGTTGTCCGTGCCCGCGATCGTGCCGCCGATCCCGGCGATCGCCTCGGGCGCTGTGATGGTGAACCGGTCGGGCTCCGACCGGCTGTAGGTGTATTCCATCTGGTACTCCTGCACCAGATCGTCCTGCGCGGCGGTGATCGCCAGCTGGGCTGTAAAGCCGTCCAGCGCCTCATAATGGGCGCGCACAGCAGCCGCATCCGCCTTTGCGCCGCCGCAGCCTGTCAGGACTGCCAGCAGCAGCACGGCGCACCAGATCGGTTTCAGGTCACCACTCCCTTGAATTGTAGCGTTTGAGCACCCGCGGCAGCAGGCCAAGCATATCGCTCGGCGTCATGCCGTATTCGCTCAGCGTGTTTGCGGCAAGGTCGCCCGCGCGGCCGTGCAGCCACGCGGCGGCGCACGCCGCCTGCACAGCCGGGATCCCCTGCCCGCACAGCGCGGTGAGCATGCCGGCCAGCACATCGCCGCAGCCGCCCTTCGCCATGCCGGGGTTGCCCGAATGGTTGCGGTACAGCGCGCCGTCCGGCGCGGCGATCAGCGTGCGATGCCCCTTGTAGAGCAGCACACAGCGGTTTTCCTGCGCAAACTGCGCCAGAAATTCCGGCGAGGCGTTTTTCACGCCGGACAGCCGCGCAAACTCGCCCGCATGGGGCGTCAGCACGACCGGCCTTGCCGCTCGCTGCAATACATCCTTATGCGCGGCGAGCGCATTTATGCCATCTGCGTCCAATATGATCTGGCAGGCCGCCTGTTCGATCAGCGCGGTGACGATCTCGGTCACCTCGTCCGACCGCCCCAGCCCGCAGCCGATGAGCAGCGCGTCCGTCCGCGCCGCAAGGGAGAGGAGCGGCGGCAGCGCCGCGCGGGAGAGCAGGCCCGCCGCATCGCACGGCATGGGCCGCACCACCGGTTCATTCAGCTTGACGGCGAGCACCGGCCACGCCTTTTCCGGCACGGCGAGCGTCACCACGCCGCTGCCCATGCGCACCGCGCCCTGCGCGGCAAAATAAGCTGCGCCTGTGTATCCGGCCGAGCCGCAGACACAGACGATCCGGCCGAAATCGTTTTTATTGGACGCTGGATCGCGTTGCGGAATGATCTGATCGACAAACCGCTGATCGATCTCGGTCACAGGTCTCTCCCCTTTCATCCAATACTGCAAATTACGCTTTATACAGCATAGCACCTCCGCCCGCCGCCGTCAAGAACGATAAAGCGGTTTACAAGTGCGGTTTGGCCCGCATAA
>CALWJG010000021.1 GCA_944380945.1 uncultured Agathobaculum sp.
TTCCGATACAAAAGGGTGCGAAAAAACGCACCCTTTTGATCGGTTTGTATCACAAAATCGGGCACGGCCCAGGCCGCCTTCTCTTGACCTTCGGCCAATTCACCTTGAAGCTCGATTTTGCGATGCCGCTCACAGAGCGGCTATTAAATACGCGCTGCGGCGCGAGGGCTTTTTTCGACAAGCTGAACTTTCTGCTACCTGCGTGTCTTTGGGCGCGGCCCTCGGGCTGATATAAAAATTACAGGGCCGCAGCGGGGCGGCCCCTGAGGAGGAAAACCATGATCTACTGCGTAGAGGATGACGCGGGCATCCGCGAGCTGGTCGTCTATACGCTGCAAAACACCGGATTGGAGGCGCGCGGCTTTGCCGACGGCGCGGCGCTGTTCGAGGCGCTGCGGACCGGCGAAAAGCCCCAGCTCCTGCTGCTGGACATCATGCTGCCCGGCGAGGACGGCATCGCCATCCTGCGGCGGCTGCGTGCCGCGCAGGAAACCGCCGGCCTGCCGGTCATTCTGGTGACGGCTAAAAACACCGAGTACGACAAGGTGATCGGGCTGGACAGCGGCGCGGACGACTACATCGCCAAGCCCTTCGGCATGATGGAGCTGGTCGCGCGCATCCGCGCGGTGCTCCGCCGCACGCAGGGCGGCGCGGCGGAGGGCAGCGGCGCCCATCTGCTGGTGGCGGGCAGCATCTGCGTGGACGAGCGCGCGCACACGGTGCATGTGGACGACACCGAGGTGCAGCTGACGCTCAAGGAGTACCAGCTGCTGTGCCTGCTGATGAAAAACCGCGGCGCGGTGCTCACGCGCGACGTGCTGCTCGAGAACATCTGGGGCTATGGCAATGAGAGCGAGACCCGCACGGTCGACGTGCACATCCGCACCCTGCGGCAGAAGCTGGGCGCGGGCGGGTCAATGATCGAGACCGTGCGCGGCGTGGGCTACCGCATGGGGGACCACGGATGAGAAAGCGCGTATTCGGCAGCATTTTCCTGACCGCGCTGATCACCCTGCTGCTGACCGTGTCCCTGCTGCTGATTGCGGTGCACAGCGGCCTGTCGCACGATATGCGGACCCGTCTGGCAAACGAATGCAGCTACATCGCCGCGGCCATCGGCGGGGACGACTGGCAGGAGCTCGGCCGCATCGGCAGCATCTATGCGGACCGCATCACGCTGGTCGGCACGGACGGCGCAGTGCTGTACGACAACGAGGGCGACGTGACCAGCATGGAAAACCACGCCGCCCGCCCGGAGATCGCGGAGGCGCTGGCGCGCGGCGTGGGCGAGTCCAGCCGCCTGTCCGACACGCTCTCCGAGCAGACCTATTACTATGCGCTGCGGCTGGACGGCGGCATGGTGCTGCGCGTGGCCTCGACCGCGGACAGCGCGCTCGGCGCGCTGTCGACCGCGTCCCCGTGGATCGTGCTGGTCATACTGCTGGCGCTGCTCGTCGCGGCGCTGCTGGCCAGCTGGCTGACCCATGTGTTCCTCGAGCCGATCGTGACGCTCGACCTGCACGCGCCGCTCAAAAACGACGCGTACGACGAGCTCTCCCCCCTGCTCCACCGCATGGACAAGCAGAACCGCAAGATCGCCTCCCAGCTGGACGAGCTCAAGCGCCGGCAGGCGGAGTTTGACGACGTCACCGCCCGCATGGACGAGGGGCTGGTGCTGTTCTCCGCCGGGGGCGACATCCTGTTCGCCAACCGCGCGGTCTGCGCGCTGTTCCCGGAGGACAGCGCCGCGGGCGGCTACATGACCCTGTGCCGCGACCCGGAATACATCCGCGTGGTCGAGGAGGCGCTCGGCGGCAAAAGCGCGCACGGCCGCATGGAAAAGGACGGCCGCGTGTATTCGCTCAGCGCCAGCTCGGTCGCCGAGGGCGGGCAGGGACACGCTGCGGTGCTGTTCGTGGTCGACATCACCGAGCGCGACCAGGCCGAGCGCCAGCGGCAGGAATTCACCGCCAATGTGTCGCACGAGCTCAAGACCCCGCTGACCAGCATCATGGGCTATGCGGAGATCATGGAGAACGGCATCGTCAAGGCGGAGGACATCGCGCCCTTTGCGGGCAAGATCCGCGCCGAGGCGCGCCGCCTGCTGACGCTGATCGAGGATATCATCCGCCTGTCCCAGCTGGACGAGGGCGGCGATCCGGCGCCGTTCGAGCCGGTCGAGCTCGCCGCGCTGTGCGGCACGGTGCGCGACCGGCTGCAGCACAAGGCGGCTGAGCATCAGGTCACGCTGCGCGTGGCCGGCGCGCCGGCGGAGGTGTCCGGCCAGCGCCGCACGCTCGAGCAGATGGTGTTCAATCTGGCGGACAATGCGATCGCCTACAACAAGCCCGGCGGCAGCGTGCTGCTCGAGACCGGCACGCAGGACGGCGCGCCCTTCGTGCGCGTGTCCGACACCGGCATCGGCATCGCGCCCGCGGACCAGCAGCGCGTATTCGAGCGCTTCTACCGCGTGGACAAGAGCCACAGCAAAATGACCGGCGGCACCGGTCTGGGCCTGTCGATCGTCAAGCACGGCGCGGCCCTGCACCACGCGGAGATCGCGCTGCAGAGCACGCCCGGCGAAGGCACTACGATCACCCTGCGGTTTACGCAGGGGTGAACAGAAAAGGCATCCCCCACAGGAAATTATCCTGTGGGGGATGCTTTGTTACGGGATAAAATATTCATCCTCCGCCCAGCGGGCGGGATTATCGCGGATGTAGTTGTAGCGGACCGTATAGTCCGCCTCGTCGCGGATGATGTGGTCGTAGTAGGAGCGCTGCCACAATTTACTGCCCGCTTCGCGATTGGTGAATCGTTTGAGTGCGGCGATCACGCGGGGGATCAATGCCGTAGGGCGCGACGACCCCGGCGCGCCGTCACACGGCGAAACCCTTAAGAGCAAATGGACATGGTTGGGCATAACGATATAACAATCCACCGCAACATTCGGATATGCCCGCGGGATAGAGCCAATATAGCGGTCTACAACCGCACCGATTTCCGTTAAGCAAACGCAAGGCGCGCCGAGGTCGTCGCGCCCTACGGCAGACAGTATGCACCGTCTGTTATGCGTACATAACGTCAGGAAGTACACCCCCTGCGCGGAATAATCATACCCGCCGAGCCGCAGTGCTTTTCTCGCTTCCATCAGGACAGCCGGCGCTTGAAATCCTCATATCCGAATGTGCGCACGACCTCGTCCGTGCCGTCCGCGCGGCGCAGCGCGATGAGCGGCAGCGGCATGCCGTTGAACGTATTGGTCTTGACCATGGTGTACAGCGCCATGTCCTCGAACACGATCTGGTCGCCGGTGAGCAGGCGGGTATCGAACGAATACTCGCCGATCACGTCCCCCGCCAGGCACGAGCGGCCGGCGAGCAGGTAGGTGAACGCCTTTTTGCCCGCCTCGCCCGAGCGCCACACCGGCGGGCGGTAGGGCATCTCGAGCACGTCCGGCATGTGGCAGGCGGCCGAGGTGTCCAGAATGGCGATGTCCTTGCCGTTGTGCATGGTTTCCAGCACGGTGGAGACCAGATAGCCGGCGTTCAGCACGACCGCCTCGCCCGGCTCCAGATAGATCTGCACGCCGTATTTGTCCCGCAGGCGGCACACGCACTTGACCAGCGTTTCGACGTCGTAATCGTCCCGCGTGATGTGGTGGCCGCCGCCCAGATTGAGCCACTTCATCCCGTACAGGGATTCGCCGAAGCGGTCCTCAAACGCTGCGACCGTGCGCTCCAGATCGTCCGCGTTCTGCTCGCATAGGGTGTGGAAGTGCAGGCCGTCGATGCCGGCGAGCAGCTCGGGCTGGAAGTTCTCCATCGTGATGCCCAGACGCGAATACGGGCCGCAGGGGTCGTAGATCGCGTGTTCCGCGGGCTGGGTCGAGCACTCGGGGTTGACCCGCAGGCCGCAGCTCTTGCCCGCGACGCGGGCAAAGTTGCCGTAGGTCTTCCACTGGGTGAAGGAGTTGAACACGATATGGTCGGCGTAGTGCAGCAGCTCCTGAAATTCCGCCTCGGGATAGGCCGGGGAGTAAACGTGCGTCTCGCCGCCGAATTCCTCATGGCCGAGGCGCGCCTCGTACAGGCCGGAGGCCGTCGTGCCGGCGAGGTATTCGCGCAGCAGCGGATACACCGCAAACATGGAAAACGCCTTCTGCGCCAGCAGGATCTTCGCGCCCGTGCGCTCGGCCACGTCGCGCAGCACGGCGAGGTTTTTCACCAGCCGCTTTTCATCCACAATGAAACAGGGTGTGGGAAGTTCGGTAAATCTCATCATCAGTCCACCAATACCGGATTGTCATTGATCTGCCACGGCAGGCCCCACTTGTTCAGCGCCTCCATGTACGGATCGGGATCGAATTCCTCCACCGTGAACACGCCGGGCTTGGACCACTTGCCGGTCATCAGCATGGCCGCGCCGATCATGGCGGGCACGCCGGTCGTATAGCTGATCGCCTGCGAGCCGACCTCGCGGTAGCACGCCTCGTGGTCGCACACGTTGTAGATATAGGCGGTCTTTTCCTTGCCGTCCTTTTTGCCCGTGAAGATGCAGCCGATGTTGGTCTTTCCCTTGGTGCGCGGCCCGAGCGTCGCCGGGTCGGGCAGCAGCGCCTTGAGGAACTGGATCGGCACGATCTGGTGCCCCTCGTAGTCGATCGGGGTGGTGGACAGCAGGCCGATGTTCTCAAAGCACTTCATATGGGTCAGGTAGGACTGGCCGAACGTCATAAAGAAGCGGATGCGCTTAACGCCCGGGATGTTCTTGGCCAGCGACTCGATCTCCTCATGGTGCAGCAGGTACATGTCCTTATGCCCGACCTGATCAAAGTCGTACTCGCGCTTGATGGACATGGCCGGGATCTCGACCCAGTGGCCGTTCTCCCAGTAGGAGCCGGGCGCGGAGACCTCGCGCAGGTTGATCTCGGGGTTGAAATTGGTGGCGAACGGATAGCCGTGGTCGCCGCCGTTGCAGTCCAGAATGTCGATGGTGTCGATCTGGTCGAACAGGTGCTTGCGCGCATAGGCGCAGTAGGCCTGCGTCACGCCCGGGTCAAAGCCCGAGCCCAGAAGCGCGGTCAGGCCGGCCTTCTCGAACTTCTCCTTGTACGCCCACTGCCAGGAATAGTCGAAATAGGCGGTGAAGCCCGCCTCCTTGCAGCGCTTTTCGTAGACCGCGCGCCACGCGGGGTCGTCGGTGTCCTCAGGCTCGTAGTTGGCGGTGTCCATATAGTTGACGCCGCACTTCAGGCACGCGTCCATGATGGTCAGATCCTGATAGGGCAGCGCGATGTTCATCACGATATCCGGCTTGTACTCGTCGATCAGCGCGCACAGCTCGTCCACATTGTCCGCATCCACCTTTGCGGTGCGGATCTTGGTGGGCGTGGTGCCCTCGAGCTGGTCCTTGACCGCGTCGCACTTGGACTTGGTGCGGGACGCGATCATGATCTCTTCAAAAACATCGCTGTTCTGGCAGCACTTGTGGATGACCACATTTGCCACGCCGCCGCAGCCGATGATCAGGGCTTTTCCCATGGTGTTTTCCTCCTCATTGTCAGGCAGATGAATAGGCTTTGCAGGCGGGCGTCCTGCCCGCTGCTCCAAACGAGAGGCTGTTCAAAACGCCTCGTTTTTGAACAGCCTCCGCAGCATCCGGCAGGGGCGTTTTCCCGCCCCGTGCTCTGTATTACAGTATGTAGACCTCGGTGGTCTCGTAAACCTCGTAGACCTTTTTGAGCGAGGCCATCTCCGTGCCGGCCAGACGGGCGCTCGCGCGCGCCGTTGCGACGGCGTAGCGCGCCATCTCGTCGAACTTCAGGCCGTTGTGCATCGAATTGGCGATCGCGCCGACCATGGCGTCGCCCGTGCCGACCGCGCCCTCGTCGTAGATCTTGGGGTTGGTGTTGACGTACAGCGCCTCGGCCTCATCCTTGGAGACCAGCACCGCGCCCTCCTGGCTCATGGAGACGCAGACCGCGCGCGCGCCCATATCCAGCATCTTGCGCGCCGAGACCACGACGACCTCGGGATCGGCGGACGGCTTGTCGCCCACCGCCTCGGCCAGCTCGAAAATGTTCGGCTTGACCAGATCGGGCTCCAGCTTGAGCGCTTCAAGCAGCAATTCGCCCTGCGTATCCACGATCAGCTTGCAGCCGCTGCGCTTGATCAGCTTGCACAGCTTGAGATAGTTCTTGACCGGGAACTCCGGCGGCGTCGAGCCGGTCAGGACGAAGATATTCCCCTCGACCAGATAGCTCTCCATGCGGTCGACCAGACGAAGAAAATCCGCGTCGTCCAGCTTGCTGCCGGGCTCGTTGACCTCGGTATGCCCGCCCTGCGCATCGATGATCTGGGTGTTGACGCGAAGCTGGCCCGCGATATCGACAAAATCGTGGTGGATATCGGCTGCGGTCAGCATATCCTTCATGATGCGGCCGTTCGTGCCCGCGCAAAAGCCGAGCGCAACGCTGTTGCCGCCCAGCGCCTTGACCGCGCGCGATACGTTGATGCCCTTGCCGCCCGGTTCCAGATGACTGGACATGGCGCGGTTGAGCTTGCCGACCACCAGCGGATGTTCGATCCGCAGCGTGCGGTCGAGCGCGGCATTGAGCGTTATCGTGATAATCATAGGACGCCCCTCCTGCAATTTTTTCTTTCCTTATTATTTTACCCAATCGCGCGGGCAATGTAAATCCCTTTTATGATTTTACACAGAAAAAAGAAAGGCGCGCCGGGTCAAAATCCCAGCTGCGCCAGCTCCCGCGCCAGACGGACATAGAACGCCGGCGCGCAGAAGCGGGAGGTGTCGCGCCCCGCCGCGTCCACCAGCTCCTGATGGGACACGCCCTCGAGCACGCCGCGCCAGCGCCCCCAGCGGGCGGAGGCGGGCGTGACCAGCCCGTCGCTCTCCCCGTGCGCGGGGTAGAACAGCCCGTGCGTCAGCGCCATGGCGGCGTCCGTGCGCGCGCCGTCCAGCCGCGCGCCCCAGCTCTGGTAATAGACGCAGTTCGCATCCGGATTGTCCCGGTTGAACTGCGCAAGGTACTGCGGCGTCAGCTGTTCGCCCGCGCGCAGGGAATCCGGCTGCGCATCGCCGTTTTTGGCCCACCATGCGTCGTTCCCCCGCGCCCAGACCGCCACGCCCGGACGGGCGCGCAGCAGCAGCTCCGCGATGCGCGCGCCGTGGTTCGGCGTGGACAGCATGGAGAGCGACGCGACATACCGGCCGTATCCCATGGTCGAGATCAGGTACCGCGCCTCCAGCCCGCCCTTGGAATGGGCGATGAGGTTGACCCGCGCCGCGCCGGTCTCGCGCCGCACGCGGCGCACAGTGCGCGCCAGCTGCGCCGCGTTGGCCTCAATACTGCCCCAGGCGTCCTGCCCGCCGAAAAAAACGCGCGCGCCGTGTGCGCGCAGCGCGTCCGGGATGCGCCCCCAGGGCACATACAGGCCGCCCGCATCGGTCACGCCCAGCCCGTGCACCAGAATGAGGGGGTATTTTGTGCTGCAATCCTTCATTTGTGATACTTCCCGCCCGCGGCGATGTTGAGCGCGCGGTACAGCTGCTCGAGCACCATCACGCGCGCCAGATGATGCGGGAACGTCATGGGCGACATGGACAGCCGCAGCGCCGCGCGCTGCTTGATCCGCTCGGACAGGCCGCACGAGCCGCCGATGACAAGGCACAGCCGGCTCGTGCCGGACACGGTCAGCTTTGCCAGATAGTCCGCCAGCTGCTCGGAGGACATGGGCTTGCCCTCCACACACAGCGCGATGACCGCCGCGCCCTGCGGGAGCTTGGCCTCGATGAGCGCGGCCTCCTTGTCCAGCGCCTGCTCGATCTCGCCCTGCGAGGGCGTCTGCGGCAGGCGCTGCTCGGGCAGCTCGATGATCTCCAGCTTGCAGTAAGCGCCCAGGCGCTTTTCGTATTCGCGCACCGCGTCCGCCCAGAACTTCTCCCCGAGCTTGCCCACACAGATCAGCCGGACAGCGAGCACAGCGTCTCCTCCTCTCCCAGCGGGACCGGCTGCTCCATGCAGCCGCGCGGCGCGGCGATCACCTCGCACGCGGGCAGGCCGCGCAGCGCGGCGCGCGTCTGCTGGAGCGCGAGCGCCGGCATGTTGTTCTTTTCGCTCAGGTGCGCGAGGATGATGGTGCGCGCGCCGTTTTTGACCAGATCGGCGGCGAACACCGCGCAGTCCGGGTTGGACAGGTGGCCGGACGGCCCGGCGACGCGCATTTTGAGCGGATAGGGGTAGGGGCCGGCCTGCAGCATGTGCGGGTCGTGGTTGCTCTCGAGCACGACCGTCTCGCAGCCGCGCAGCAGCTCGGCCGCGTCCCGCGGCACAAAGCCGAGGTCGGTCGCAAAGCCAAAGCGGCTGCCGCCCTGCGCAAAACAGTAACCCACGCTCTCGGCCGCGTCGTGCGGCGTGGCAAAGGACGCGACGTCCACATCGCGCACCCAGAAGCGCGCGCCGCTGTCGAACACGTTGAGCCGGTCCGCGCAGAGCGGCTCCTTTTGCTCGAGCGCCTCCGCCGTGCCGCGCGAGGCGAACACCGGCACCCGGCTCTTTTTGAGCAGCATGGGCAGGCCCTTGACGTGGTCGATGTGCTCATGCGTCAGCAGCACGGCGGAAAGGCTGTCCAGCCCCAGGCCGAGCGCGCCCAGCGCAGTCGTGATCCGGCGCAGGGACACGCCCGCGTCGATCAGGATCGCCGTCCCCTCCGCCATATACAGGCCGCAGTTGCCCGACGACCCGCTCGCAATGCTGTAATAATACCGTTCCGCCAAAGTTTTAACCTCCAGATAGGGAAAAAGCCGCGAACTTCCGTCCGCGGCATCGCAAATTACGGTACAGGCCCGCGGCCCGCCGCAGCAGACCGCGCTCCGCGCGATCTTGAAATAGAAAATCGCCACGCGATTTTCATCCAAAAGCCCAGCTTTGCCGGGTTTTGGGATACCCCGACCCAGCGCCCTGGGGGCGCGTCCAAGGGGTATCGCGGACAAGTTTCTCCGGAACTTGTCCGCGTATATAGGGGGAATCGGATCCCCCTATACCTATTTATGCGCGCTGCGCCACGCCCATGGACTCCGGGATCTCCGCGCGGTACATATCCGCGCCCAGCGCCACGAACTTTTCCACCAGCGTCTCATAGCCGCGCTCGATGTTCTGCACCTGCTCGACCTCGGTCACGCCCTTGGCCGCAAGGCCGGCAATGACCATCGCCGCGCCCGCGCGCAGGTCGTGCGCGCGCACCGGCGCGCCGCGCAGCTCGGGAACGCCCTCGATCACCGCGATCTTGCCGTCCACATGGATGTTCGCACCCATGCGCGCCAGCTCCTCGGTGTAGCGGAAGCGGCTGTCCCAGATGCCCTCGGTGACGATGCTCGTGCCCTCTGCCAGGCAGAGCGCCGCGGTCATCTGCGGCTGCATGTCGGTCGGGAAGCCCGGATAGGGCAGGGTCTTGATATTGGTGCGGGTGAGCGTGCCCGTGCGGCGCACGAGCATCGCGTCGTCATACTCGGTCACCTCGACGCTCATCTCCTTGAGCTTGGCGGTGATGCACTCCAGATGACGCGGGATGACGTTTTTGATCAGCACCGAACCGCCGCAGGCCGCGACCGCCGCCATAAAGGTGCCGGCCTCGATCTGGTCCGGGATGACCGAATAGTTCGCGCCGTGCAGGCGCTCGACGCCGCGGATCTTGATCACGTCCGTGCCCGCGCCCTTGACGTTCGCGCCCATGGCGTTGAGGAAGTTCGCCAGATCGACGATGTGCGGCTCCTTGGCGCAGTTCTCCATGATGGTCTGCCCCTTGGCCAGCACTGCGGCGAGCATGATGTTCATCGTCGCGCCGACCGAGACAACGTCGAAATAAATGTGTGCGCCGTGCAGGCCCTCTTCGGGCGCCTCGGCGCGGATGTAACCGCCCTTGGGCAGGGTCACCGTGGCGCCGAGCGCCTCGAAGCCCTTGATATGCTGGTCGATCGGGCGCACGCCGCCGAAATTGCAGCCGCCCGGCATGGCGACCT
Source organism: uncultured Agathobaculum sp. (assembly GCA_944380945.1). Taxonomy (GTDB): domain Bacteria; phylum Bacillota; class Clostridia; order Oscillospirales; family Butyricicoccaceae; genus Agathobaculum. Next base: position 10,042 of record CALWJG010000021.1, read on the forward strand.
CGGCGTAGCCGTATTTGCCCAGCAGCACGCCGAGCAGATAATAGGAGGCGCGCAGCTTGCGCTCGAGCTCGTGCGGCTTGAGGCTGGGGTTGCTGGTGTTCTGGATCTCGACGGTCGTTGCGTTGACCAGACGGATCTGCGCGCCCAGCTCGCGCATGATCTCAAGCTGGAGGGTCACGTCGATGATCTTGGGCACGTTCTCAATGCGGACCGGGCCATCCGCCAGCAGCGCTGCCGGAACGATCGCGACGGCGGCGTTCTTCGCCCCGGAGATGGTCACTTCGCCGTTGAGCGTTTTACCGCCGTTGATGACATACTTTGTCAAACCTACCTACTCCTCACTCCTGCGAGCCGCGGCTGCCCGCGCCCGCTCGTTCGTTACTGTAAATTTATGTGCGCGGGCGGCGCATGGTTCGCCCGCAAAAATTCTCACCAATATATTCTACCACAATTTTTGATAAAAGAAAGCCTTTTTTCAATTTTTCTGGTCTATGACTGTCTTTTTGTCACAATCCACCAAATATTCACCGAAATCGGTCACGATCTTCCAAGTCGGCGTTAACTGCAGGCGCCTGCTGCTGTCGGTCTCCAGCCGGTAGCCCGCCTCCATCGAGCGGATCTCCGCCGCAGCCGTCCGCCGGGAGACGAATTCGAGCAGCGCGTCGGCCGCGCTGCACATGACGCCGCTGCCGCGCACCGTGGTATACGGCGTACCGAAGCTCCACCGCCCGTCGAGCGACACGCCGCCCGCCCCGTCGAACCGGAGCGTGAGCGTGCGGTTGAACACCGGCAGCCCCGCCGCCGACCCGCGCAGGGTCGCGGTCAGGCCGTCCGTATCCAGCTGCGCGTCCCTGATCGGGATGCCCCAGTCCGCCAGCAGACGGCGGGCCAGCCGCAGCGCATCGTTTCCGTCCTGCGGCGCATCCGCCCCGGTCTGGAAGCTGCCCTCCACCCGGCCGTCCGCCGCCCAACGGACCGTGCCGCGCGCGCCTTCAAACACGACCGTGCCGTCGTCCTGCTCGGTGCGCTCGGCGTCGTCCCCCAGCATGGCGGCTGCCACCGCCTCCTCGTCCGGGCGGCTGCGGTCGATGGACAGCTCGGGCAGCGATTTGTCCGCCGGCAGATCGAACGCATCCGCTATCGTCACGCCGTATTCCGCCGCCAGCGTGCGCACGCTGTCCTCAAGCGCGGCCTTGCGCTCCTGCTCCTGCCCGATCCGGATGCCCAGATTGGCCAGCAGGAACACGTTGACCGCCGCCAGTATGACGATCAGCACGTTTTTTACCTTATCCCATTGCAAGCGGCCGCACCTCCCGTCAAGCTGCGCTGCTCAGATAATACCGCGCGGGCACATAGACGCCGTCCTGCGCGCGGTAAGCCACCATCAGGCTGCGCGCACCCTCGCCCGCGCCAGCCGCCGCCTGCCGCGCCGGCAGCACAGTGCGCTGCGTGCTGCGCGCGGCAAAGCGCTGCAGCTGCACGGTCGCGGAGACCAGCGTGCCGTCCTCCGCGAAGGAAAAGGAGGCAAAATCGCTTTCGCCCAGCACCGGCACGCCGCCGTACAGCTGCATGAATGTCAGCGTGGTCGTGTCGCCGCTGCGCTGCACGGCATATAGCGCGGCGTGGGTCTCGGTCTCGCCCGCGCGCAGCGCCTCGTCCAAAATCAGGCGGGCGCAGTCGAGCTGGGCGTCCAGCGCGGACTGTCCACGCACCTCTCCCTCCTCATAGGCGCGCACCGTGCTGTCGCCCTGCGCCGAGGCATATTGCAGCAGCCCGTCCGCGCTGACGCGCAGCGTGCTTGCATTATCGACGAACACGCGCACCGCGTCGTCCTGTTCGGAATAAAAATCCGTATAGGCCGTAAAGCCGAACGCCTGCAGCAGGCCCTCCAGCCCCGCGCCGCTCTGCGCGGAGAACAGGTCGATGTCCCGCCGGTCGAGCAGCGGCAAAGTGAGCCGCTCGCTGTCGAACAGCAGCGTCTCAGGGTAGACGGCATAGCCGTCCCCCGCAAAGCCGCAGGCCATGCCGCGGAACGTCTGCCCGGCAGACGCGAGCGCGTCCGCATCCACCGGGACCTCCGCGCTGTACAGCGCGCCGTCCGGCGTGCGCACGAACAGCTTCCCGGCGTCCGCGGACAGGAGCAGCGTCTCCACCGCGGTGTCGCCGCCGTCCGTCCAGATGCCGCCCACCCAGCTCGCGATCACGCGCAGCGGGATGCGGCCATGATAGCGCAGCAGGGCGCAGTCGCCCGTCTGCAAAGCGGCCGTGAGCGCGGCCTCATCCGCCGGCTCGAGCGTACCGTCCGACAGCGCCTTTTCCCAGACCGTCTGCACCGCGCTGAACGCAGCCTCGACCTCGGTCAGGTTGTACTGCACGCCGTACAGCTGCCCGTCCACCCGCAGCGCGAGCTGGGCGGGCTCTGCCGCCGCTACGCCGGAGGAGCGCAGCTCATATCCGACCGCGCCGCCGACCAGATGGTCGTACGCGCGGCGCAGCAGGTTGTCCGCCGGCATCTGCGCGATATTCATCCCGAGCACCCAGTTGGCCGCGCACAGCATGCACAGCATCGCCACCAGCACCAGCAGAGCGATGTTTTTCACCGTGTTGCGCGCCGAGCGCGCGGGCGCCCTCATACCGGCTCCTCCCCGGTGTTGGCCGCAAGGTCGGTCGGCAGGGTGATGGTCACGATCGTCCCCTTGCCGTATTCGCTGGCCAGCGCGATCTTGCCCTCATGCTGCTCGACGATCTCCTTGGCGATGGCAAGGCCCAGGCCCGTGCCGCCGGCCGCGCGGCTGCGCGCCTTGTCCACGCGGTAGAAGCGCTCGAACAGGCGCGGCACGTCCGCCGCGGGGATGCCCACGCCGTCGTCCTCGACCGTGATGCGCACGCGGTTTTTCGGCACTGCGCAGGCTGACAGGCGGATGTGTCCGCCCGACGGCGTGTATTTGACCGCGTTGGACAGGATGTTGACCACGACCTGCTCGATGCGCTCGCGGTCGCCCACGATCTGCGGCAGGTCGTCCGGCGTGTCCACGGTCAGCTCGTGGCCGCTGTCCTCGGCGGTCAGCTTCATGGCGCCCGCCACGTTTCTCAGCATATCGCCCAGCTGGAAGCGCGTCATGCGCAGCTCCATGCGGCCGTAGTCCAGCTTGGACAGGGTGAGCAGGTCGGTGACGATGCGCGCCATGCGCTCGGATTCGCTCGAGATAACGCCCAGAAACTGCTTTTCGGTCTCGAGCGGCAGATTGCCCGCCGCATCCAGCAGGGTCTCGGTATACGAGCGGATGTTGGTCAGCGGCGTGCGCAGCTCGTGCGACACATTGGCCACGAACTCGCGCCGCGCGTCGTCCAGCCGGCGCTGCTCGGTGATGTCGTGGATGACCGCGATGACGCCGCCCTCGCCGTCCAGCGCGCCGTAGGGCGCGAGCGTGACCGACAGCACGCGCCCGCGGCGCGTGATCTCGCTGGTCAGGAAGGACCGCATAGCGGTCTCATCCGAGTTTGGCATGTCCAGATCGGCGAACATCTCGTCAAAGGACAGGTCGTCCTCCACCCGCACGCCGAGCAGGTTCTCGGTGGCCGGGTTCATATGGATGAGCTCGCCGTCGGTCGTGAACGCTGCCACGCCGTCGGTCATGTGCAGGAACAGGGTGCTCAGCTTGTCGCGCTCGCCCTGCACCTCGCCGACCGTGCCCTTGAGCCGCCGCGCCATGTCGTTGAACGAGCGCGTCAGCTCGCCGATCTCATCCGAGGACTGCACGCCCAGCACCTGATCGAAGTTGCCCTCCGCGATCGACCGCGCGCCCTGGGTGATGCGCTCGATCGGGGTGGTGATGGTCTTGGACAGCAGGAAGGACAGCAGGATCGCCGCCAGCAGGCCGAACATCATCGCCTGCATGACGATCTGGAAAAAGCGCCACGACAGGTCGGAGATCTCCTGCTTGTCGTCCACGATGTAGACGATATAGTCCACGCTGCCGTTTTCGTCCATATCGACCGGCACCGCGATGTCCATCATGCTGTCCGACACCGACGAGCGCGTGCCCACCCCGCCCGCCATGGCAGAAATGACGTTGCTCGTCCGCATCAGGGTCAGGTTGGGGTTGGAGCCGTCCAGAAAACGGCCCTGCCCGTCCAGAATGGCATAGTTGCGGTAATCGTCGATGCCGAGCCGGCTGCGGTGCGCGTCGACAATGGTCCTGAGCCCGTCCGCGCCGGTCTCGGCCGCAGCCTCCTCCATGGAGAGGATGGTATCCCCGGTGAACACGCTCTGCATCTGTTCATAAAAGCTGTCCAGATAGAACGTGCTCACGCTGTTGATCAGAAACGTGCCGACGACCGCCATGACTGAAATGATCATCAGCACCAGGATCAGCACCAGCTTCATATGCAAGGAGCGAAACATTTGACACCTCCAGATTTCGATGGAAAGGGGCTGCGCCCCTTTCCATCGAGAAGGACGTACCGCGGCTGTGCCGCGGATACGTCCCACTGCTCCGAAAAGTTCCTCCTGTGTCGAAACTTTTCTCCGCACTTGTATAAAAACCGTGATACATGCTCCCGGTTTTTATGAATATTGCGGCACGCCGCAATATTCTATTTTATGCGCGCCTGCGGCGCGGAAACTTTTTTGACAGGCTGGAAATTGCGCGTTTCACGCGCGATCTCTATTGTATGCGCGTGCGCAGCCCGCGGAAACGCTGTCTGCGCACGCAGTTCCGCAGCCAGGCGGCCCGGGACTGCGTCCGGCGGGAAGCGAATCCCCCTTATCAGCGCGGCTATTCCGCCGCGTAGTAGTATCCCATTCCCCGCTTGGTCATGATATACTTGGGGCTCGCGGGCTGGTCC
>CALWJG010000022.1 GCA_944380945.1 uncultured Agathobaculum sp.
CTGAAGGTTAAGCAGATCTCCTGCTACGGCAACGACTCCTACGGCGGCATGTCCGGCCGTGACATCATGGCTCTGGCGGTTGGCCTGTACGAGAGCTGCGACTTCAACTACATGAACGAGCGCGTTGCACAGTGCAACTATCTGGCAGAGGGCTTCTACAAGGCTGGCGTCAAGGGCGTCGTTCTGCCGGCCGGCGGCCACGCTGTTTACATCAACATGGACGAGTTCTTCGACGGCAAGCGCGGCCACGACACGTTCGCGGGCGAGGGCTTCAGCCTTGAGCTGATCCGCCGCTACGGCATCCGTGTTTCCGAGCTGGGCGACTACTCCATGGAGTATGACCTCAAGACCCCGGAGCAGCAGGCTGAGCTGGCGAACGTTGTCCGCTTCGCGATCGACCGCAGCCGCCTGACCCAGGAGCACCTGGACTACGTCATCGCTGCTGTTAAGGCTCTGTACGAGGATCGCGCTTCGATCCCGAACATGCGCATCGTTTGGGGCCACAAGCTGCCGATGCGTCACTTCCATGCGTTCCTCGAGCCGTATGCGCCGTCCGCTGACCAGATCTGATTGCAGCGTTCGGACCTAACCACTACGATCGACAATCTTGCGTAACCTGCGCCGCGCGGAAAGCGCGCAGGAAAGGATAAAAGCGCGACCCCGCAGAAAACTGAATAGTTTGCTGCGGGGTCCCTCCTTTTGTCCGCCCCGAACCCCCATACCGGCTTGAGACACCGGCATGGGCCCGTAAGCAATGCCGGCTTGAGACACCGGCACATGCAGCAGGCAGCTCCCCGCACTGTGCGGCGCCGGGACTGCCAAAGAGAAAAACGGAGGGTAAATATGGAGAAAAATAACACTGTACAGAAGTCGGACGGCTTCAAGTCCCAGTGGGGCTTTATCATGGCGGCCGTTGGTTCCTGTGTCGGCATGGCGAACGTTTGGCGCTTCCCGATGCTGGTTTCCAAGTATGGCGGCATGACGTTCCTGATTTGGTATTTCATTTTCGCATTCATCATCTGCCAGTCCGGTATGATGGAAGAGTTCTCGCTTGGCCGCTGGGCCAAGAGCGGCCCGTCCGGCGCGTTCGGCAAGGCCATGCAGAACGGCGGCCATTCCAAGACGATCGGCGAGTGGCTCGGCGGCATCCCGATTTTCGGCGCGCTGTGCCTGGCGATCGGCTACTCGGTCATCATGGGCTGGGTGTTCTACTACACCAAGATGGCCATCACCGGCGAACTGACCGCGATGGGTCAGGATATGGACAAGATCGGCGGCGCGTTCAGCGCAGTCGCGCCTGAGGCGGACAACCTGATCGAGGCCATCAAGATGACGTTCGCCACCGGCGGCGCAAACAATCTGTGGATCATCATCGGCATCGTCGTTTCGTTCCTGATCATGATCATGGGCGTTTCGGGCGGCATCGAGAAATCCTGTAAGATCATGATCCCGGCGCTGTATGTGCTGTTCATCGCGCTGGCAGTCCTGATGATCTTCACCCCGGGCACCTCGGAAGGCTACAAGTACATCTTCTCCGTTGACTGGGAAGGCTTCCTCAATCCGCAGGTTTGGGTCTACGCATTCGGCCAGTGCTTCTTCTCGCTGTCGGTTGCGGGCTCCGGCTCGGTCGTTTACGGCTCCTACCTTGGCGACGACGTCAAGATCCGCCAGTCCGCTGTCATCTGTGCGATCATGGATACCTCTGCAGCTCTGCTGGCAATGCTGATCATCATCCCGGCTATGTCCACCGTTGGCGCCGATCTGGGCAACGGCGGCCCCGGCCTGATGTTCATCTACGTACTGCCCGTATTCAACAACATGGGCGCGATCGCTCGTCTGATCGTTATCTTCTTCTATGTGGCTATCCTGTTCGCAGGCGTTTCTTCGGTCATCAACCTGTTTGAGGTGCCGATCAACTTCCTGCAGGATCGTCTGCATCTCGGCCGCGTGGCTTCCACTGCGATCATCCATGTGGTCGGCCTGATCGTCGCGCTGATGATCCAGCCGTGGACCTCTCAGTGGATGGATACGGTTTCGATCTTCATCCTGCCGCTCGGCGCATTGACCGCAGGCATCATGTATTTCTGGGTCATGAAGAGAGAGACTGCGATCGAAGCGGCGCAGCTGGGCTCGGACAAGCCCGTTATGAAATGGTTCATTCCGTTCGGCAAGTATGTATTCGTTCCGCTCTGCATCGCGTGCTTCGTACTGGGCATCGCCTGGGGCGGCATCGGCTGATTACTTTCCAATTTGGATCTGACCATATAACTGTCCCCCTTCCCGTGGTAATGCCCGCCGCCTGTCCAGGCGACGGGCATTCCACTCTCTGTACAGCATCGGAAAACCCCTGATATGGAATGAGGAAAAGGAGAAATACGATGAAGTCTGATGTGCGCGACAAGATTTCCGCAGCGGCTACGGCAATCGAGATCACGCTGGGCGCGATCATCCTGATCGCCTGCATCGTTGCCAGCCTTGGCATGGTATTCAACACGGATACCATCGCGCTGTTCTCCGACCCGGAATATCTGCAGGCAAGGCTGAGCGACGCCTGTTTGATCATCATCGGCATCGAGCTGATCAAGATGATCACCAGCTACACGATCGACTCGGTGGTCGACGTGATGCTGCTGGCCATTGCCCGCCAGATGGTGGTCGAGCACACTTCACCGGTGGAAAATCTGATGATGGTGGTCGCGGTGGGCATCCTGTTTGTCATCCGCAAGTATCTGTATGTCTCGTATCTGGACAGCCGCCGCCGGCGGCGCGAAGCGCGCGTAGCGGCTGCGATCCGCGAGCAGGTGTTCGGTACGGACTTCGGAAAAAACGAGGACGAGCGGGACAAGACAAATCAGTGAGCGTCCGCATCCGCTTCCTTTGGACGCCCGCCCCCCGCCGCGAAAAAGCAAAGCGCCCTGGTTTGGCCGGGGCGCTTGAGGCTGTTCGAAATCGAACAGCCTCTCGATTGAAACTACAGTTTCAATCGAATCTGCCGCTGTCTGCGCGCGCCCTATGGGCACACTTGACAGCGGTTTGTATAAAAAGTCAGGCACATGGCCCAGGCCACTTTCTCTTGTCGCTATGCGGCAATTCACCTTGTGTCCTGACTTTTTATGAAAGCAGCGGTTCCGCCGCTGCTTTCTGTTTGAATGCGCGCCTGCGGCGCGGAAACTTCCCGACAAGCTGAAGCCGCTCCGGCTTGGCCGGGGCGCTTTGGCTGTCGAAAAAGTTCTCGCGGACAGAAAAAAGGCTTCCCGATCGGGAAGCCTTTTTTTGTCATGCGGGGATTCGGATTAAGCGTCGACCTTGACGTAGACGCCGCCGTTGCGGCAGGACTCGGTCGCAGCCTTGGCCATGAGGACCGGACGCAGGCCGTCGATCGCGCCAACCGGAGTGGGCTTGTCGTTGTTGATCGCATCGACAAACGCGATAACCTGGTCGATGAACGCCTGATTGTAGCGCTCGAGGAAGAACCACAGCGGCTTCTCAGAGTGCGCGCCATCAACGGTGGTGATGGTGGTGGTGTTGATCAGGTCGTTGCCGTCCGCAGCCATGCCCTTGGAGCCGAACGCCTCGACGCGCTGGTCATAGCCGTAAACAGCCTGACGGGAGTTGTTGATGACCGCGATGCAGCCGTTCGCCATCTTCATGGTGACAACAGCGGTGTCAACGTCCGGAATGCCGGACTCTTCCTGCAGGTTCGGGTTGACCAGGCAGGAACCGACAGCCGAGATCTCAACCGCCTCGGAACCGGTGACGTAGCGCACCATGTCGAAGTCGTGGATCATCATGTCGTAGAAGATACCGCCGGATACCGCAACGTAGGATGCCGGGGGCGGCTCCGGGTCACGCGAGGAGACGATGACGATATGGGGATCGCCGATCGTGCCGTCCTTAACAGCGTCCGCCACAGCCTTGTGGTTGTGGTCAAAGCGGCGGTTGAAGCCTACCTGGAACTTAACGCCCTTCTCTTCAACCAGCGCCAGCAGCTTCTTGATCTTGTCGATATCATAGTCGATCGGCTTCTCGCAGAATACGTGCTTGCCAGCCTGTACAGCCGCCATCGACACGTCGCAGTGCGTATCAGTCGAAGAGCAGACGAACACTACGTCGACTTCCGGATTGTTGATGACGTCCATGAAGTCCGTGGAGACGTTGGTGATCTTGCGCTCTGCCAGCCACTCACGCGCGCCCGACTTGTCCAGCATCGGGTCAGCCGCCGCTACGACCTGTACGCCCGGTACCGAGTTGATCAGGTTGTTGATGTGCAGCTTGCCGATTCGGCCGCAGCCGACGACACCGATTTTCAGAATGCCCATTTGTAATCCTCTCCTTCATAAATAAGGTAATATTATTATAGCCCACTTGGAGGGACGCTTCAAGTGCGCAGTTTCAATTTCGGCGCACCGCCCAATTTTATCAGGCGTGATTGGGCAAAATGGCGATTTGGAAGGGACAGGAAGCGTGCAAAATGTGCGTGCATTGTGCATAAATAGAAAATGCACAGCCGAATCCGACAAATCCACCGTGCATGTCTAAAATGAACAAAATTGCTTGTACGCCTGTGGGCACTGTGATAAAATATTCCTATAATATGGGGGAGAAGGGCCGCTGGGCGGCTGGAAAAGGGGAAATGGGCATGAAAGTAACTGCACAGTGGATCGCAGACCAATGCGGCGTCTCCCGCGGGACGGTGGACCGGGTGGTCAACGGCCGTCCGAACGTCGCGCCTGCCGTGCGGGAGCGCGTGCAGAAGATGATCAACGAATACGGCTACAAAACGCCCGCCCAGCGGCAGGCGGCGCGCGCCGGGCTCGGCGCCCGCCGCATCGGCGTCATCCTGCCGAGCTGGGATGCGTTTTTCATCCGCCGGATGCGCGAGGGCATCCGCGTGGCGGTGCACAACCGCGGTCTGAGCGATATCAACGTGCTGGTGGAGGAGCTGAAAAACCGCTCGCACCGCTCGTACTTTGAAGCCATCGGCCGGCTGGAGGAGCGCGGGATCGACGGGCTGATCGTCACCGCGCCGGATACGGTCGCCATGAGCGAGGAGATCGACCGTCTGGTCGCCGCAGGCATCCCGGTGGTGACCTGCGATTCGGATGTGCGGCAGAGCCGCCGCCTGTACCACATCGGGCAGGACATGGTCAAGTCGGGCCGGGTCGCGGCCGGGCTGCTCGCCCCGTATGTCGAGGGCGCGGATGTGCTGGTCGTCACGGGCAACCGCGAGTTCACCGCCCACGGCATGCGCGTGCGCGGCTTCCTCGACCGCATGCACGAGATCTTCGGTGTGAACATGAACGCCCATGTGATCGAAAGCGTGGAGCGGTACGAGCTGACTTATGACGGTGTGCTCCAGCAGGTGCGGCAGAACCCGCGGCTGCGCGGCATCTATATGGCCAACGAATCCGTGCGCGGCTGCATGGACGCGCTCGAGCGCGCCAAGCCTGCGCGTCGGATCCATGTGGTGTGCCACGATTTGACGCCGCACGCAAAGCAGTATTTAGAGGAAGGGCGGGTCGATTTCATCATCGATCAGGACTTTTCTGCGCAGACCACCCGCGCGATCGAGGTGCTGGCGCATACGCTGCGCACGGGCGAGCCGCCGCGGCAGAGCATCGAATATATCCACACGAGCATCATCACACGCGAGCTGCTTTGACACAGGAAGGAGGCGGCAGGAAGGATATGAAACAGAGGATCATCAGCGCCCTGCTGGCAGGGCTGCTGTGCGCGGGGCTGATCGCGCCGGCCGGCGCGGCGGAGACGGCGGACGGGACCGCGCCGCCATCGGCGGAGACGGCGCCGGCGCAGGACGCCGGCGGGCCGGATGCGCTGACGCCCAAAAAGATGGGCCTGCGCGCGGTGCGCGCCGCGATCGAGGAGAACAACCCCACGGCCCGGGCGCTGCATATGACGGCGGCAGGCATCGGCAGCACGGGCAGCCTGTCCAGCGCGCTGAGCGGCGGTTCGGACAGTATCGGCGCGATCTACGGCGAGTTGCTGGCGGGCATCAAAGAAACGATGGCCGGCTTGGAAGCTGCCGGTCAGCAAGAGTCCGACCTCTATAAGACCTATGCGGCGCAGCTGACCCTGCTCACGAGCCAGATGGAGACCATGCAGCAGAGCATGGAGAGCATGCTGGCGCAGGGACAGATGGCGATTTTACAGATGGAGGATGCGGCGTATCAGGTCCGCCGGCAGGCGGACAACGTCGCCGGACAGATGGCCCTGGGCGGACAGACCATGCTGGTCGCCATGCAGACGCTGGTTTACAACGCGGAGCGGCTGGAGCGCCAGCTGGCTTCGCTCGATCGCAGCATCGAGGTGCTCGAGGTGCAGCTCACACTCGGCATGGTCAGCCAGCTGGAGCTGGACACCGCCCGCAACCAGCGGGACAACCTCGCACGGACGATCGATTCGCTGCATGACCAGTGCGAAAGCCTGGGCTGCAGCCTGGCGCTGCTGTGCGGCTACGGCGCGGATACGGTGATCGTGCCCTCGTCGTTCGCGCCGGTCGCAGGCGGCGACCTGCGGGAGATGGATTATGACGACGGCCTCGCGCTCGCGCTGGACAACAGCTTTTCGATCTGGCAGAGCCGCAACGAGCTGCGGCAGGCACAGAACGTGCGCGATGAGGACATCCCCTCGACCATGACCGCCGTGCAGGCGGCGCAGCAGGCGCTGGCGGCCGAGCAGGACAACGTCGAGGCTGCGTTCGACACCCTGTATCAGACCGTGCGGGACAGCATGCAGGCACGGGACGCGGCGGAGACCGCCGCCGCGCAGGCCGAGCTGGATTTCCGCACCAGCACCGTACAGTATAACAACGGCATGATCTCCCGCCTGGCCTATCAGCAGGCGCAGGATACGCTGGCGGATGCCCGGCTGGACGTGGAGATCGCGCAGCTCAACCTGCGGTCCGCCTATAACCAGTACGAATGGGCGCTGGAGGGCGTGATGACCAGCACGGCGGCTGCGGCCGCCGCATAAGGCGCAGGGAAGAAAGGAAGGACGACCATGAAAAGAATGATAGCCGCCGGACTGTCCGCGCTGCTGCTGTGCACCATGGGCGCGCCCGCCCTTGCGGCGGAGGATACGGCCGGCGCCGCCCAGACGGCGGAGGACGGCGAAGCGGAGGAAACCGGCCCGGTCAAGCTGACGTTCGACACGCTCGAGCAGACCGTGCGCGAAAACAACATCACGATCCAGTCGTACAACAATACGATCAAAAGCGCCGAGGAGACCGACGTTGACGATCAGTACAAGGAGAGCCTGGATAATCTGGAGCTGCAGATGTGGGGCTACCAAAGCCAGATCAACCAGCTGCAGGAGGCGATCAACGATCTGGGCGACGCGCCTGGGACGGAGGCGCTCAAGGGCGCGCTGCAGGCGCAGCTTTCCTCGCTGCAGAGCGAGCTGAGCGCGCTGCAAAGCTCCTATGACCAGACCGAGGACGAGCGCGACGACGCGGCGGCAGACCAGCCGCAGGTCGTGGAGGAGACCCGCCGCGAGATGCAGAACGCGGCCGACCAGATCTGCGTAAACGCGGAAAGCACCTACATATCGCTGCAGTCCATGCAGTATTCGTATAACCAGACCGCGCGCAGCCTGGCGCAGCTGGACCGCAATATCGCGGCGGCGGAAAAACAGGTCGAGCTGGGCATGGCGGGCGAAAATACGCTCAAAAGCCTGCAGAGCCAGCGCGAGACCCTGCTCGCCAGCGAAGCGGCGCTGGATACCCAGGTGGATACCCTGTGCAACACGCTGGCGCTCCAGTGCGGCCTCAGTTTGGGTACGGAGATCGAGATCGAGCCTGTGCCCGCGGTGACGCAGGAGCAGCTGGACGCGATCGACTATGACGCAGACCTCGCGCTTGCGCTCGAGAACAGCTATTCGCTCTGGGCGAGCGAGCGGGCGGTGGACAACGCTTCGGACGATTACGCCAACGGCGTGACCGACAACTTGTATGCGTTTGAGGCGGCCAAGATCCAGCGCGACGCGGAGCGGGAAAACGTGACCGCGTCGTTCCGCGCGCTGTATCAGGCCGTGGAGGAAGCGCGCGAGGCGCTCGACGCGGCGCAGGCCAATATCGACATGGCGCGCCGGACGTTTGCGGCGCAGGAGCTGCAGTATCGGCTTGGCCTGATCTCGCAGATGGCCTATGCGGACGCGCAGGACACGCTGGCCACCGCGGAGGAGACCGCTGAGACCGCGCAGATCGATCTGATCACCGCGTATCAGGCCTATGCGTGGGCCAAGCGCGGCGTGATGAGCAGCGCGGCCGCCTGACCGCGGGCGGGAGTAAGTTCACAGCACAACACGGAGGAGACCCAATGAACACGAAAAACATAGCCGCAGCCGCGCTGGCGGGCGCGATGCTGCTCTGCACAGGCTGCGGCGCGGAACAGACAGTGGAGGAGGAAGCGCCGGCAGGCACGGCGGTCGAAGTGATCGAGGCCGAGGCCGGCCCGATGAGCGCGGAATACGCCGTGACCGGCAAGATCGCCGCGGTCAGCGAGGTACAGGTGTTCCCGATGCTGGCCGGTCAGGTGCTGACCCTGTCGGTCAAGGAGGGCGATACGGTCAGCAGCGGGCAGACGCTGTTCACCGTGGACACCTCGACCGTCACCTCGACGATGGGCGCGCTGCGCGAGTCCTATTCCGCCACGCAGGCGGCGACCGACAGCGCGATCACGTCCGCGCAGCTCAATGTGGAGCAGGCGCGGCTCAGTGTGGAGCAGGCGGAGATCGGCGTGGAGCAGGCGCAGCAGGCGGTGGATAACGCCGAGGCGCTGTTTGAGATCGGCGCGGCGGCGGAGCAGGACGTGACGCAGGCGCAGCAGGCGCTGCGGCAGGCCGAGGCCGCGCTTTCCCAGGCGGAGACGACGCGGGAGCAGGCGCAGGCCGCGGTGGAGCAGGCGCGGGCGCAGCAGTCCGCCTCGCTCGCGCAGATCCAGGCGAATATGAACCAGATCACCACGCAGGCCGGTCTGGGCAACGTCACCGCGCCCTGCGCGGGCACGGTGACCGCGGTCAACGTCGTGCGCGGCGGCATGGCCTCGTCCGCGCAGCCCGCGGTCGTCATCGCGGAAAACAGCGCGATCGAGGTGCAGACCTCGGTGGCGGAGGACGTGTTCACCAACCTGCACGAGGGCGACGCCGCGGGCGTGACCATCTCGATCCTGTCGGACGACATGATCGAGGGCACGATCGGCGCGCTGCCGGCGGCGGCCAATGTGCAGACCAGCCTGTATGATATTTCGGTCTCCCTGCCGTCGGACGCAGAGCCGCCGATCGGCGCATTCGCAACCGTCACCTTCTACACCGAGCGGCGCGACAATACGATCTCCGTGCCGACCGAGGCCGTGCTCACCGGCGCGGACGAGGAGCAGTATGTGTATGTGGTGGATGATTACGGCGAGGGCGACGTCGCCGTGCGCATCCCGGTCGAGACCGGGCTGGTCAGCAACAGCCAGACCGAGATCCTCTCCGGCCTGATGGAGGGCGACCGCGTGGTCGTCAAGGGCCAGTCCTTCCTCACGGACGGCGGCGCGGTGCGCATCGTGACCGGCGAGGACGACCTGCCGGCAGACAGCGCGCCGGCGGAGGAGCCGGCCGCGGAAGACACCGCTGCGGGCGGGGAGGGCTGATTCCCCTATGAAGATCGCAGAAACCAGTATCAAACACAACGTCATGACCATGCTGCTGTACATCATGGTCGTGGTATTCGGCGCCTATTGCTTTCAGGCGCTGCCGCTGGCGCTCATGCCGGATATGGAGCTGCCGGTCGCGGTCGTGTACTCGACCTATGCCGGCGCGGGCCCGGAGGACATCGAGCAGCAGGTCACCGAGCCGCTCGAAGCCGCGTGCGCCAGCCTGGCGGGGCTGGAGACGATGACCTCCACCTCGGCGGAGAACATGTCCATGGTCATGGTGCAGTTCGATTACGGCACGGACATGGACGAGGCGATCACCGACATGCGCAACAGCGTGGACATGGTCAAAACCCAGCTGCCGGAGGACGCCGCCGACCCGACCGTCATGTCGATCGACATCGATTCCATGCCGGTCATCACCGCGGCGCTGTACGGCAGCGATCTGGCCAGCCTGCAGTCGATCGCCGAGGATGAGCTGACCCCCGCGCTCGAGCGGCTGGACGGCGTGGCCTCGGTGGATATTTCGGGCGGCTATGCGGAGGAGGTCGCGGTCAATGTCGATGCGGCGCGCATGCGCGGCTACAACCTGACGCTGACCACCATCGCCCAGCAGCTGGGCGCGGACAATATGGCCGTGCCGGGCGGCGAGCTGGACAGCGGCTCGCAGACGCTCACCGTGCGCACGGACGGCGAATACCAGTCGATCGACGACGTCAAAAACGCGCTGATCTCGCTGCCGGCGGGCGGCACGGTGCGCCTGCGCCAGATCGCGGACGTCGCCCTGCGCCCGCAGGATCAGGACGCGATGGCCAAGGTAAACGGCGAGGAATGCCTGCTGCTGTCGGTCAACAAGCAGTCCGGCTCGAACACGGTGGAGATCGCCGAGAGCGCCAAGCAGGCGCTCAATGAGCTGACGGCGGATAACAGCCAGCTCAACTGGGAGCTGGTCATGGACCAGTCGGATTACATCAACATGACGGTGGACAACGCCATGTCCAACATCTGGATGGGCGTGCTGTTCGCGGCCATCGTGCTGATCATCTTCCTGCGGGACATCGGCGCGACGCTGGCGATCTCGATCGCCATGCCGTGCTGCATCCTGTTCACCTTCCTGATCATGTATGCGCTGGACATCACGCTCAACCTCATGTCGCTGGGCGGCATCACCTTGGGCGTCGGCATGATCGTGGACAACTCGATCGTCGTGCTGGAGAACATCTTCAGCTACCGGTCGGACGGTTACAACCGCTGGGATTCGTGCGTCAAGGGCACGAGTGAGGTCGTGCTGTCGGTCACTGCGTCCACGCTGACGACCGTGGTCGTCTTCCTGCCGATCGCGCTGACCAGCGGCCTGACCGGCATGATGTTCCGCGAGTTCTGCATCACGATCGTGGCGCTGCTCCTGTCGTCCCTGCTCATCTCGCTGACGCTCGTGCCGCTTTTGTGCTACATCCTGCTCGACCGCGGCGGCGCGCACCGCATTACGGCGAGCGACCCGGACGTCAAGGAGCACATGCAGGCGGATAAGCCGCTGCAGCGCACCTACAAGAAGCTGCTGGCCGTGTTCATCCAGCGCCGCTGGGTCGGCGTGGTGCTGACGGTCGCGATCTGTCTGGTCTCGGTGTTCAGCATGGCGATGGCGGGCGTGGAGCTGATGCCTGAGATGGATCAGGGGCAGATCGACGTGAGCGTCGAGATGCCGAGCGGCTCGACCATGGAGGAGACCGCCTCCATTCAGGACCGCATCGCCGCGGTCGCCGAGCAGACCATCCCCGAGCTGGATATGCTCTATTACAGCACGGGCAGCTCGACCTCGATCATGTCGAGCGCGTCCGGCGCGAGCGTGACCATCATGCTGACCGATCTGGAGGACCGCGACCGCTCGGCGGCCGAGGTCGCCAACCAGCTGCGCCGCGACCTCGCCAACATCGCGGGCTGCGAGATCACGGTCAGCGATGCGGGCATGATGTCCTTTGACTCCGGCTCGGCGATCAGCGTCGAGCTTTCGGGCGAGGACTACGACCAGCTGACCAAAACGGCGGACGATCTCGTGCAGCAGATCGACGCGCTGCCCGATACGGTCAATGTCGAATCCTCTGCGGGCGATCAGGTGCCGCGTGTGGCGATCAAGATCGACCGCGAGAACGCGTCGCGCTTCGGCCTGAACGCCGCGACCATCGGCTCGCTCGTGCGCGGCGAGATGACCGGCTCGACCGCGACCACGCTGCGCATGAACGGCGAGGAATACGACGTGACCATCGCGGGCGACGAGACGATCACGCAGGATCTGGACGCGCTCAAGACGCTCCAGCTGCCCGCGGCGACCGGCGGCACGGTGCCGCTGTCCATGGTCGCGGAGATATACACCGAGCTGTCGCCGCAGTCGATCTCGCGCACCAACCAGTATGAGACCGTGACCATCACGGGCGACACCGAATCGGGCGACAGCACCGAGATCGTCGAGCGCGTGGACGCGCTGCTGGCGGACTATGCGCTGCCCGAGGGCGTCGAGCTCGGCGCGGGCGACTCCACCTCCTCCATGATCGAGGAGACCACCCACTCGCTGCTGGTGGCGCTGGCGGTCGCCGTGCTGCTGGTCTACTTCGTGCTGGCCAGCCAGTTCAATTCGTTCGTGCTGCCGGTGGCGGTCATGCTGATCATGCCGATCGGCCTGCTGGGCGCGCTGATCCTGCTCTGGCCGACGGGTAACAAGGTCTCAATGGTCGCGCTGCTCGCGGTTATCATTCTGGCAGGCACGGTGGTCAACTCGTCGATCGTGCTGATCGACTACACGCTGCAGCGCCGCGCGCGCGGCGAGGATAAGGACACCGCGCTACTTAACGCCTGCCCGCGCCGTGTGCGGCCGGTGCTGATGACCACGCTGACCACCATCCTCGGTCTGGTGCCGATGGTGTTTGCGGGCGGCGAGGGCTCGGAGATGATGCGCCCGATGGGCGTCGTCATGATGACCGGCATGGTGATCTCGACCATTGCCACCCTGTTCATCACGCCCGTGTACTATTCGCTCACGGACAGCGCGGTCGAACAGGTCAAAAAGCTGTTTGCCCGCCGGCGGAAGAACAAAACGCCGAAGGCGGACGCATAAGCAGGGATCACCGGCATCACAGGCCGCGGGGCAAACGCCCTGCGGCCTGTTTTTGCGCGGAAAGAAGATTTCCCAGAAAAATGCCTGTTTTTTTGAACAATCCTCTTGACTGTAAACCCGCTTCACCCCCTATAATGGGGGTAAAGAAAGGCAGGTGGGACGGATGAACATAGCGGAAGTGGAACGCCGGACGGGCATGACGCGCGCGAACATCCGGTTTTATGAAAAGGAAGGGCTGATCGCGCCGGCGCGCGGCGCGAACGGCTACCGCGATTATACGGAAGCGGACGTGGAGACCCTGCGCAAGGTGCGTTTGCTGCGGCAGCTGCGGGTGTCCGTGGCGGACATCCGCGCGGTGCAGGCGGGGGAGCGGACGCTGCCCGAGACAGCGGCCCGGCAGCTCGGCGTGCTCGAGCAGGACATCCGCGAGGGGCAGCAGGCGTATGCGGCCTGCCGCGCGCTTTGCGACGACCGCGCCGAGTGGGACGGGCTGGACGTGGACAAATACCTGTCCATCTCCGTGCTGCCGGCCTATGCTGTGCCGGCGCCCGGCGAGCAGGACCGCATCCCGCCCGCGGGCTGCCCGTGGCGGCGGTTTTTCGCGCGGGGGATCGACCTGTCGCTGTACGGTCTGATTTGGCTGATGCTCGCGCTGTGGGGGTTCCGGCTCAACCCGGATACGCAGATCGGCTGGGTGTGGTCGGTGCTGTGCAGCTATGTGGCATGGACATTGACCTTTGCCCTGGAGCCGCTTTTGCTGCATTTCTGGGGCACGACGCCGGGCAAGTGGGTGTTCGGCCTGTCCGTGCGCGATGAGGATGGGAAAAAGCTGTCCCTGCGCACCGCGCTCGCGCGCACCTGGGGCGTGTTTTGCATCGGCATGGGATACGGCCTCCCGTTTTACGACCTGTACCGCAACTTTGTCTGCTACCGGGCGTGCAGGGAGGAGGAGCTGCCGTGGGATCTGGACAACGCCTGCGCGATCGTGGTGCGCGAGCGGGAGACCAGATGGTACCGCGTCGCGGGGTATCTGGCGCTGGGCGTGCTCACGACGCTGGCGGAGCAGGGCATCAGCCTGCGCGCCGAGCTGCCGCCCCATCAGGGCGAGCTGACGCTCGCGGAATATGTGGATAACTGCAACGACTATCTGGAATACAACGGCTATCCGCCCTATGTGGCGGAGGACGGCTCCTGGCGCGAGCAGGCAGGCGGGGGGACGTGGAAAGGCATGACGGTCTCCATTGGCTGGGACGCACTGCCTGCTGTCAGCGTCGAGACTGGCGAGGATGGCTATGTCTCCTCAGTCACGGTCATCTGCGATTCGCAGGAGGGTGCGACCAGCCCGCAGGCGCGGCTGGCTGCGTTCTACGCGTTCGCCGCCTCGCATGAGCGCTGGGGCGTCATCGACCTGCTGCGCGGCGAAGAGCTGGCGCAGAC